>JBHJOO010000191.1:0-5410 GCA_050329675.1 Balneolaceae bacterium | reverse complement strand
CTTTTTTTGATTACAGATACTATTTAAATATTGACGTCTTCAGAAAAGACACCCGCGACCTGCTTCTTGCCGCACCGATTCCACAATTTATAGGCAACGCTCCACCAGTAATTAATGGGGGTTCTGTAAGAAACGAAGGTATCGAAATTGAATCTGGTTTTCGCAATACTACAAGAAACTGGAATTTAGATATAAGTTTTACAGGTACTTATAATAAAAATAAAGTAACTGCAATCAATAATGAAGAAGGTCGTCTCTTTGGCGCCAATGTTTCTACTTCAATGAATAATGTGGCGATGGCCGAGGTTGGAAAGCCCATTGGATTTTTTTGGGGCTTCAGAACTGCAGGGATTTTTCAAAGTGAAGAAGAAGTGCAACAGCATGTTGGGCCTGATGGTCAACTGATTCAACCCAACGCACGTCCGGGTGATCTTATTTTTGTAGATCAAAATGGAGATGGGCAGATTACTGACGAAGACAGAGTTCAAATTGGTCAGCCATTTCCGGATTTTACACTTGGTCTTAATATAACTACAGGATGGAAAAATCTGGATTTCAATATGTTCTGGTTCGGTTCTTTCGGTAATGATATTTTCACCGGAGGGACTCGCCGTCATGACCTGAATATGCCAAACTGGAAAGCAGATGTACTGAATAGATGGACAGAGGAAAATCCTTCAACCACACATCCCAGGGTTACTATTAATGATCCTAATGGAAATTTTGGCAGACCATCTGACTTTTTCATAGAGGATGGTAGTTATGTACGGTTACGGAATATAAGCCTTGGATATTCCCTGTCACCCCGGCTTACAGATTTGATTGGTGCCTCACGACTTCGTTTTTACGTCGCAGCACAAAACCTGTTTACATTTACAGGTTATTCCGGACATGATCCTGAAATCGGTTCGAACGGGCCGCTAAATACCAGTATCGACAGAAATGTATTTCCACAGGCACGATCATTTACTTTGGGCATTAACCTTGACTTCTAAATCATATTACCATGAAAAAATTAATTTTAATATCAATTTCGTTAACGTTTTCGCTGCTTTTAGTAAGCTGCGTGGACGACTTTCTGAATCATAAACCCCCTGTTGATCGGGTACAGGATAATTTTTTTCAATTGCAGAGAGATGCCGAACAGGCACTTTATGGGGTATATGAGGCGCTAACTTTTTCGCATGGGCGCTCGAATAGCGGATTTCATCCGTTTGATGTGGTTTCCAACATGCTGTCTGATGATGCATATGCCGGTGGTTCGGGATCCGGAGATCAGCCGGAATTGGTCGAATTTAATGCGCATAATATCGCCGTTACAAATGGCAAAGCTCAGGGCTTATGGGCAGATAGGTATACCGGAATAGCCCGCGCCAATTTGTTATTACAGCATATTGATGAAATAGCTTTTGAAAATGAAGCAACGAGAGCACTGTTTGATGCAGAAGCCCGGTTTCTGCGGGCAATGTATTATTTCGACCTTGTTCGATTTTTTGGAAATGTTCCGCATTTCACACGTCCTTTAGTTGCTGTAGATATCCGAATGGAGCAAACAGATCCTGGAGAAGTATATAATTTTATTGCACAGGAGCTTGTCGATATTATTCCAAATTTGCGTGAAAACATCCCTATTTCTGAAGCAGGCCGTGTTTCAACCTGGGCTGCAAAGTCACTGCTTGGCAGGGTTTATCTCTTTCATCAGGATTATGCAAAGCCGGTTTTTGGTTTGGGTGATTTACCGGTAACACGTGCTGAAGTACTCAGCCATCTTGAAGATGTGATTAATAACAGTGGTCATGCTCTTCTTGCCAATTTTGCGGATTTGTGGGGTGTTGCCGGAAATAATAATAACGAATCCGTTTTTTCCGTACAGCATATTGAAACGACGTTTGGCGATTGGGGTTATCTGAATGGATCAATTGGTAACTGGGCTTCTACTATGACAGGTTTACGTGGAGTCGGTTTTAATCCTCAATATGCAACAGGATGGTCATTTCAACCTGTGACTCCGGATTTGATTGACGCTTTTGACCCGGATACTGATTCACGCTATTTCGTCAGTATACTTGATCCTGTAGCTGAGAATGTCAGACATAGTCCAGGCGAAATGTTTCAATGGCAAGGATTTGCTTTCAAGAAATTCTATCCCAGACGCGGGGATACACCTTCATTCAATATTGAATTTAACTGGCCTTACAACCGACCGGTTTTCAGATTTTCCGATGTATTGCTGATGGCTGCTGAACTGGACGCACCTAATGCACAAAATTACTTCGACCAGGTAAGAATGAGAGCTTATGGTGAGAATTTTGTACAAATTCCGGTAACCAAAGAGAATATTTTTAAAGAAAGACGACTGGAATTTGCCGGAGAAGGCCACCGCTACTGGGATTTACTCAGGATGGGACTGGATGTTGCACAAGAAAAAATAAACAACCAGGCACAAGCTCCTGAGATAAATATCAATTTTCGCAGAGATCGTTTGGGATTGTTACCAATCCCACAGACGGAAATAAATCTGTCAGACCGTACACTTAGACAAAATCCCGGTTACGAAGGGTCATGAATTGGAACTTCTAAAACTAAAAGCACACACCGCTGAGGATTCTTGTGAAATCAGGATTTCTCTCTGATCTCCGATCTATCGTTACGTTCAGTCCAGTGATCACAAGTGCATCAGCTGATGGACGGCCAAGGTCTCTATGATTATTAGCAGCTGCAATTCACCCTGTTGCAGCTGCTGACAATGGCTGGGTATTATTATTATCCGCTGGTGTAGATTTTTGATCCCGATCGTAATGTTTCGACTGCCCTGCATAAACACCTATATAGAGTATCTGACGTGATCAGATGAACGGTAATAGTATTACTAACCAATCAGTTTCTAATGTAATAAGAGGATTAAAGAGCCGGGAGTTTTAATAGTTCGTATATCATAAAACAAATCAATACATGATGTTGCCGAATGGTGGAAAACTATAACTACTACGGGAAATTTTAACAATTTGAAAAGACAGACTTGTCTGTATGTATTATTTTGCTTACTATTGGTTATGATTACAAAAAAATCAAAACCCCGGGAACGGATTGTCGAAACAGCATCGAAACTTTTTCACCAGCAGGGCTATAACAGCACGGGTATAAATCAGATAATTGAAGAAGCATCAGTTGCAAAAGCTACATTTTACTCTCATTTCAAATCTAAAGATGATCTTTGTGTTGAATTTTTATTGAAACGACATCATGGCTGGTTTGAAAAATTGAGAAGCTTTACTGATAAAAAAAATTCTTTAAAAATGAAAATTATTGCCGCGTTCGATTTTATAATAAATATGAATGAATTGGAGAATTTCAGAGGTTGCAGTTTTTTAAATACACTCTCAGAGTTGCCGGATGGGAATACCCGAATTTTAAAAGTGATCAGAGATCACAAATCGGATGTCAGACAATATTTTCAATCACTAATTCAAAATTCTGAAAAGGCTGATCACATTTATATGCTTTTTGAAAGTTCTATTGTGGAAAGTCAGCTCTTCAGGGATAATTGGCCAGTTATTCATTCAAAAGAAATAATCAACAATCTAATATTAAAATAAAATGGAAAAAAAATATCCAATTCCACCATTTACAACAAAAACAGCCAAACAGAAAATACAGATGGCTGAAGATGCATGGAACAGCAAAGATCCGGTAAAAGTATCGATGGCATATACTACTGAGAGTGAATGGAGGAACCGGAATCAGTTTATCAACGGGCGAAAGGAGATTGTCAACTTTTTAACCTTAAAATGGCAAAAAGAACTGAATTATAAATTAAAGAAAGAGTACTGGGTACACAAAGGCAATCGGATTGCGGTAAGATTTGAATATGAATACCACGATGAATCTGGCCAGTGGTACAGGGCTTATGGCAATGAAAATTGGGAATTTGATGAAAATGGCTTGATGGCAAAACGATATGCAAGTATTAATGATTTGGCAATAGAAGAAAATAATAGAAAATTTAAGTAAAATTTTCATAGGCATATTCAGGAAACTTAATTTCAAGTTGTCTTCCTGATTCCATTTCGGTGAGATTGAGGCTGGAAACTGAAATACCAAGCAGCCGAATTTCTCTTGCCCCGGCTTCAGTGTCATCCAAAAGCTGAATAGCTGCCCGAGCAAGATCTTCTGCTTCATTGATGTAATACCGCCCTGAAGTACTTCGGGTAACGGTTTCAAAATTTTTGTAACGAACTTTCAGTGTTACTGTTTTTCCAGCCAGATTGTTCTTTTTCATTACATCGGCAATTTTTCCGGACAATTCTCTCAGAAATGTTTTGATCCAATCCATATCTGATACATCTTCCGAAAAGGTTCTCTCCTTGCCAATCGACTTCCGGATTCTGTTGGATTTTACTTCCCTGAGATCAATCCCCCTTGCAATCCGGTAATAGTGATGACCAGGTTTTCCAAACTGTTTCACAAGATCAATTTCAGGCCACTGTTTAAGGTCCTTTCCTGTATAAATTCCCAGTAATTCCATTTTCTTTTGGGTTGCTTTTCCAACTCCATGAAATCTGGAAATTTCAAGTTTTTCAATAAATGCTTCGGCTTCAGTGGGAAGGATCACAAATAAGCCATTCGGTTTATCCATATCGGAGGCTATCTTGGCAAGAAATTTATTAGATGAAATACCTGCTGAAGCAATAAGTCCGGTTGTATTCCTGATTTTCTGCTTAATCTCTTTAGCTATGAAGGTAGCGGATGGATTATTATGATGATTATCGGTTACATCAAGGTAGGCTTCGTCAAGGGATAGCGGTTCAACAATATCTGTATATTCATAGAAAATTTCCCGGATCTGAAGTGATACATTCTTATAGACATCAAATCTTGGTTTCAGAAATATGGCATGCGGACATAATTTTACCGCTCGTGAGGCAGGCATGGCAGAGTGAACGCCATATTTACGGGCTTCGTAACTGGCAGCCGCCACCACTCCGCGTTCCTGTGGCGAACCACCAACTATTACGGGTTGATCGCGATATTCCGGAAAATCACGCTGTTCAACAGATGCATAGAAAGCATCCATATCTATGTGTATGATTTTCCGGATGTTATTTTCACTCGGTTTATTCATCTAAAAATTGTTCATTCAGTTTACAGCAATCAAACATAATTTTCCTTACATTTGCTTACTCAGAATGTAATAGAAATCCAGGTACAATTTATATTTTCTATGGAAGAAATTAACGGAACTACGATTTATTGGCTTATTTCTATCGGCCTGATGATAGGATATGTTGTCTGGCTGTTTATGGGCAGAAGATGCATGAATCTTACCGGAAATTTAGCTGGCGGTGTTACAGGCTCCCTGGCTATTGGAATTTGTGCTATTGCTCTCGATCTGGTGGGGCCACTTGTATAT
>JBHJOO010000310.1:0-5525 GCA_050329675.1 Balneolaceae bacterium | reverse complement strand
CGCCTTAACCATCCCCAGACTTCCATATCCCTCTGAAACCCAGGCATAATCGCCGGGTCCCAAATCGACAGTCATATAACCGGTCTTACCGGCATTCATATGTTCAACACCTCCCAGGGAGTATCCGGGAGCAGGTGCTCTGAATTGCTCAAGATCCATCCAGTCCATCCATTTTACAATCTCCTCAACGGTAGTATCACCATCAAGCCTGAACAGGTTAATATCATGTTTCATGAATCCTTCTGGGTTTTCCATAACATGAACAGCTATCGTTTGTTTTCCGGAAGATGGCTTGCCAGACATCGTAATTTCATAATTTGTGAGTGTCAGTTCCAGATCTGCTTTTGGTGGTTCAGCTCCCGTTGAATCTTCCGTTACGGTAAATGGGCGGACCATGCCCAGTTCGGTGTGCCAGCGTCCGTCGGGCATTTTTACGTAACACTCCATCACGTAAAGACCGGGTTCTAATTTAACAGTGGTCCGGGAGACTTCACCCGGTTCGGTAAGAGCGGGGCCACCTGTTGATATTACATCGGTAAAGTACCAGTCTGCAATCTCTGTGCCCAGCATCTGTTCAGCCTCAGGGCGTGTGAGCTCTCCCGATGCATATTTTTCCCAGATATCTGTAAAGGGATTCAGTACATCCTCTTCATATTCTGCATAAGTTTTATTTTCCGGCAGACGATATGAGTAAAGAAAATGCTCTTGTACACCTTCATTCTTAAAAAGAAATGTCGTCCATCCCGCTGGTATTTGATCAGGAGCTTCGAATCTAAAATCGAGTGCTGTGACTTCAACAATATTGGCGGATGTCGTTTCTTTGTTGATAGCTGAATCATTTTTTTCAGAAGTGCAGCTTATTACCAAGCCCGAAATGACACCCGCACAAATTAGTATATTTCGTGTTTTCATAATTCCTCCGTTCAATCCCTAAATGAATATATAACATATAACAAACAGTTGTAATAAGCCAATGTGCATCAGGCAACGCTTATTTTAAAATCTGAAGTGCAGTCATCCGATGGATCCTTATCCCGCTCGTAAAAAGCGGTTGATATCAAAACCAAAATATATGCAGATTGAAATGACTTTTTTTGTCATGCAAGTGTCATTACCAGTAAATAAGTATAGTAAAATGATTACATAGAAACACAGCTGTCCAAAACGTTTTTAAATTTACAAATATAATGTGTTTCTGCCCGTTTAAGACAGATGTGCTGTGACATAAACAGTTTTTAGTCCCAGTAATATTCAGGATTGTACTCCTGTACGTTGTATTTATTCATCAATTTCTCTACTTCTTCTTTGTAGGTCAATTTTTTATGATGTTCTTTTTGATTTGCGATGTACCGGATAACAACATCAATCTGAGATCCGCTTACAGAATAAATTTATTTTTTTCAATTCCTTCTGTCTCAGGCCTACAGCCTGAACTATGTGCAATGGCCTCGCTTACCCAAGGCGCTGCCTTGGGCTGAGTTGTCTCAGGCTTTCAGCCTGATGAAGCTATATCTATTGCTTCATTTTTTCCCGCGCACTGCCCGCACATGTGATGCGCCAGGGCTTCGGCTTGATTTATCCATTTTCATAGCTGTCCAAAAACGTTTAAATCTTCCGCAAATACAGGACTTTCACCGGCTACTTTTTTCCAAACGTTTTGGACAGATGTGATTTAGTTTATGATTTTTATAATCATCCGGTTTCTGTTGTATTATTCTTTTGATACCTCAAGACCGCTGTATGCCAGACAAGACCAACGATAATCAACAGAATTCCAAACAACCAAATCTTGGGATCGATCCAAAACGCAAGAAACAGGCACCCAAATAGACCTAAAGCCGGAATAACTCTTGGATACAGCCTGAGTTCTGCAGGTAAAAACAGCGCAGATAAATTTGTGATTGCATAGTAAATAAGTACCGTAAAAGCACTGAAAGACCACGTAAAAACTACGTCACCACTTAACACCAATAGTCCTATAATCCCCCCGGTTACCCACACGGCTCTGGTTGGACTTTGATTTTCGAGATTAATTTTTGCCAAACCGTGTGGCAAGTCTCTCCTGCGGGCCATCCCAAGCATAACCCTGGACAGGCCAAGCAGCAGATTCAGAAGAACTCCAAGCATCGCCGTAATGGCTGCTATGGTAACTGCCGTGCCAATATGCGGAATTGACAATGTTTGAGCAGCAATCATTAACGGGGCGGATTCTCCTTCTACGGTTAGCCCGAATGCTTCAGCTCCCATGATCTGAATAGCCGTAAGTGAAACGGCCAGGTAGAGAATCACAATAAATACCATAGCAAGTATAATTGCTTTTGGAATGGTTTTTTGCGGATCTGAAACTTCCTCACCCAGTGTTGCAATACGGCCATAGCCGGTATAAGCAACAAACATCAGTGCAGAGGCATACAGAATAGAAGAGAATGAGGAATCCGTGAATGAATCTACAATTGGCTGAGTGGGCAGGCCATTGGTGAATAATCCGGCAACTACCAGTGCTGCTAAGCCCAGCAGAGTAACAACGACTATATATATGTTTGCGAGATTGCTCCGGCTGATGCCACCGGATACAAGAAAGGTCATGACAATTAATAAAAGCATTCCGGCACCGACAATTCCCCATGTATTTGCACCAATATCGAATGCATAAAACAGATAACCAATGCATCCCAACACGGCTGTCGCAGCCGAAGCGGATTTGGCAACCAGGAACATCCAACCGGCCGTAAATCCGAAATAAGATCCAAGGAAACGGTATCCATATTCATATGTACCTCCGCTTACCGGATGAGCTGCTGCAAGCTGAGCACTGCTAAGACCGTTAAACGTGGCAAGTATAGCAGCTACGACGATAGCAATAACAATTCCATTGCCCGATACCATTGTGGCAATAGCAATGCTCACAAATATTCCCGTTCCGATAATTGATCCCAGCCCCATCATAATGGCACCGGGTGTTTTAATCGCACGCTTAAGCTCTTCTGTCACTATGTTAGCTCTTAAAATTTTTCAACCATTGTAAATAAAGTGACGATTTCCCGCCACATGCAATCATCAGATGAATATAAACCAAATTCTGCCCATTAAGCATCCGAAAAGGGCTCAAGAACTTAGTTGTATTTTGGTTTGCATATTGCCCCCTGTTCAAAGAAACATAATGAGTAGGATTTTACAAAATCTTTCAAAAAAACTATAGGATATCCCAGCCAATTAATTTAGCAACTTTTCCCAAACCGGGAGCTCGCTTCAGATCGATATCCGGATTGAGCTCATCGGTGAGGTAATCAATAGATGGCTTGATCCAGCCTGAGTTTTTTTCATCCAGTTCCTGTTTCAGCAAAGTTATCTGATAAAGATGTATCAACAGTTCAAAAAGTGGTTTGGATGTGGTTTCGGTTACATCAGGATCTCCTTCAAATGAAGCAATGATGGCAAGAATTTTATCCAGTTTACTGTTCATTCTTTTATCCGATTTAGACCGGATTTCTTCAACAAGAATTTCAAGTGCATCGGTTTTATGAATAGCCCTTAGAATATCCAGAACAATAATATTTCCGGAACCTTCCCAAATGGGCAGGACGTTTACATCTCTGAACAATTTCGGCATCACAAAATCTTCTATATACCCGTTACCCCCCATCAGTTCCATACAGTCGCGAACCATATGAACCGATTTTTCAGCGGTCCACCACTTTGCCATTGGAGTCAAGATCCGCAGGAGCGTCTTTTCTCTTTCGTCACCTTTCTCTGCAGCATCCATGGCACGAATGGCACGCCAAACCAGTAAAAACCCGGCTGTATATTTTGATCCGATTTCATAGAACTTTTCCCTGATCAGCGGGTGCTCAACTGCCGTTTTACCGAATGTAACTCTGTAATTCAAATATTGCCATGCATCCACAACTGCCCTTCGCATACCGGCAACTGCTGCTACGGCATTATATAACCGGGACATATTGATCATTTCGGCCAATATTTTAAATCCTTCCCCTTCCCTGCCAATTAATTTCCCGGTTGTACCATCAAAAAGAACTTCTGCCGTTGCCATTGAACGCACACCCATTTTCTCTTTCAGACGGATAATTTCCATCGGGTTTCGCTCTCCGGTTTCAAGGTGCTTCTCTACAAGAAACAGACTCAGCCCTTTTGTACCCAGCATCAATGTATCCGTTCTGGCAAGTGCAAGGATAACATCGGCGTTCGCATTACTGCAAAACCATTTTTCACCAATCAACTTGTATTCATCATCATCTCTTCGAACTGCCATTGCCCGGTTGGCTCCGACATCCGATCCGCCTGCCTTTTCGGTAAGATACATGGCGCCTGTAAAAAGCGTGTCACCCTCTCTGGATGATAATTTCGGGATCAAACGGTTTTTTATCTCATCGCTGCAGTGGCGGTCAATCACATAAGCAGCGCCATCGGTCATACAAAGCGGACAATACTGTCCAAGTTCACTCATTGCAAAAATTTGTCCGGCAGCGAAACCCAGTTTATGACGGTCATCAGCAAATCGTTTTCTCAGCTCCGGATTATACTTTACATAAAGCATTTCGGATTTGGCAGCAATATCCAACAAAATCCAGTATGAAGGGTGGAAATTGATATGATCCAGATCTTCTCCATAAGGCGTGCGTTTTATCAGTTCAGGCCCGTTTTTATCAGCATCCTGAGACAGTGCGTCCATCACTGTCGCTGCATCCTCGCCGAGCTTATCCAGCTTCTCTTGCATGTAACTAATGGATTCATCTGAAACATATTTTTTTAAATAGTTTTTGAAAATTTTGTCACTTTGGTAAAAATTCGAACTGAATGCCGCCTCTTTTGTTAAAACGTGGTTTTCGGGATGTCTCATAGCTCCTCCTGTTATGTTGGATATTCAGTTAAGGTAATAGAAATGAAAGACGACATCAATTGGTAAGGTGAATCAAAAAAATGAAATTTTAAATTTTTAAACATATATTAAAACAGTGGGCAATAAATATACTACAGGAAAGATCTATGGAAATAAGTATACGAAACATCATTCTCCTGCTCATCTTTGTTATTGCCTGTGATTCACCGACTGAAAATACAAATTCCGAAGATACCATTGAATCCATCACATTTGAACCGGGCACTGTGTTTACATACGACTATTCTTTTGAAGTAATGGACACTACATTCACCGAAGTAGTTGAAATCATTGAGCAGGGAACCATAGAAATGTCTATCCATGAAGCAGACCGGGTGCCAGGCGGACCAGAAGCTACCTTTAAAACAGAAGCGAAATTCCGGGATTCCGATTCGTACAGTGAAACATGGTTTCATTTAACTGATAACCGTTTACTGGAAGTTGCTCATCGTAATGCAGATTTATCGCCGGTTGTGCAACCTAAAACTACGGGACGAATCTTTGATCCTGTTGCAGGCTTTTTGTCATCTCATTCTAAACTTCTGCGACTTGCCAGTGAAAACGCCTTCATCTATCAAACGAAAAATAACTTGATGGTGGGTGACGAAGATAACGAAATCCGGGATCA
>JBHJOO010000515.1:0-4494 GCA_050329675.1 Balneolaceae bacterium | reverse complement strand
GGATCCCGTACTCGGAGAAGCAGATAAATAAATATTATGACTTACGAATTTACAAAACAGGAACTTGAAAAAATTGAACAGATAAAATCCAGATATCCGGAAGTAATGCCGGCCACTCTTCCTGTTCTATGGATTGCACAAAACAAGTTCGGCCATGTTAATGCAGAAGTCCAGCGGCTGGTTGCAAAAACGCTTGGCCTTCCCGAAGCTCATGTACATGGCGTGGCAACTTTCTACACCCAATATTATAAAAAGGAAATGGGCAAATATGTCCTTGATGTCTGTACCTGCCTCAGTTGTCAGGTTTGCGGTGGTTATGACATTCTGCGTTATATTGAAAAAAAGCTTGGCATTAAAGCAGGCGAGACAACAGAAGATGGTATGTTTTCTGTTCAGGAAGTGGAATGTCTTGGTGCCTGCGGTTATGCCCCAATGATGCAGGTAACAAATGACAAATATGTGAATCACCTTACGCCGGAAAAAGTAGATCAGGTCATCGATCTTCTTAAAGAAGGCAGGGAGTTGAAATATGAGGCTATGAAAATGCCACTTATAGATAAAGAAGAAAACTGATATGGCTGTTGACTGGAAAAATTATGAACCGGTACTGATACCCCGTATTCCTGATCTGCACAAGATCAATGTTTATGAAAAAAATGGAGGTTATCAGGCTTTTAAAAATGTGCTTACAAATAAGAAAAAATGGCCTGATCCGAAAAGTGTTGTTGATGAAGTGAAGGAAGCCAACATCAGGGGACGCGGTGGTGCAGGTTTTAACGCCGGGCTAAAATGGTCTTTTATGCCTCCGGCAGATGGAAAACCCCGATATCTTGCCTGTAATGGTGATGAATCGGAACCGGGTACTTTTAAAGACCGTAAGATTTTTGAATACAATCCACATGTTTTTATAGAAGGTGCGTTGATTGCTGCTTTCGCTATGCAAATAACGACCATCTATGTTTACATAAGAGGCGAGTATCTCGATTACATCAAAATGATGGAAAAAGCCATTCAGGATGCCTTTGACAGTGGGTATATTGGAAAAAATATATTAGGTTCCGGCTATAGCGTTGATTTTTATGTTCATTCCGGTGCCGGCGCCTACATCTGTGGTGAAGAAACATCCATGCTCGAATCGCTTGAAGGCAAACGGGGCTATCCAAGGGTCAAACCACCGTTTCCTGCTCAAAAAGGATTATGGGGACGCCCAACTACGATTAACAATATTGAAACACTTGCCCATGTGGTAAGTGTAATTAACAAAGGAGCATCCTGGTTTAAAAATATTGGTGCCGAAAATCATCCGGGACCCATATTATATGGTATTTCCGGGCATGTAAACCGTCCGGGTGTTTATGAGTTGCCTTCAGGGGTACCTGTACTGGATCTGATTCATGACGTTGCCGGTGGTATCCGGAATAGGAAAAAGTTGAAAGCAGTTATTCCCGGCGGATCATCCACACCGGTTTTAAGGGCCGATCAACTCGATGGCGTTACAATGGATAGTAATTCCCTGCGCGAAGTCGGCACCATGTTGGGTACTGCCGGTATGGTTGTTATGGATGAGGATACTGACATGGTGGATGTACTCTGGCGAATTACTCATTTTTATCATCACGAATCGTGCGGACAATGTACCCCCTGCCGCGATGGCACAGGATGGCTTGAAAAAATTATGATCAAAATCAAAAATGGAGAAGGGGAAATAAAAGACCTGGATCTTCTGCTGGATATAACAACCCAAATGGAGGGCCGGACAATATGTGCTTTGGCCGATGCGGCTGCATGGCCGGTCAGACATACCATAACCCGCTTCAGAGACGAATTTGAAGCTCGCTGTAAGAAATCTGTCCATGCCGTAGCCTGATTTTTTTCAATGGTTATAATTAAATTTGCCGGAATTTTTCAATTTTATAATTTCAATTTTTAATTGAATAAAAGATGCCTGAAGTTTTTATCGACGAAAAAAAATACGAGTTTGAGGGTAAACCAAAACTTCTTCAGTTTATGCTGGATAACGGGCTGGAAGTGCCCTTTTTCTGTTATCATCCTTCAATGTCTATTCCAGCCAACTGCCGCCAGTGTATGGTAAAGGCAGGAATGCCGGTTCAGAATCGTGAAACCGGTGAATATGAATTAGATGAAAATGGTGAAAGGGTAATCCGCTGGTTTCCAAAACTTCTGACCTCCTGTAATACTGATGTGAGTGATGGCATGGTGGTGCTTACTCAGGAGACCGATGAACTTGTTAAACGGGCACAAAAAGATACCCTTGAATTTATCCTAGCAAATCATCCTCTCGATTGTCCTATTTGCGATCAGGCCGGTGAGTGCCCCCTGCAAATTCAGACATATAAATATGGGCCCGAAGGCAGCCGGTTTGAAGTAAAAAAAGTTCACAAGCCAAAACGTGTGCAGCTTGGCCCAAGGGTTGTGCTTGATGCAGAACGATGTATTAACTGTACAAGATGTGTCAGGTTTACCGATGAGATCAGCAAATCCCATCAGCTCACCATTGTATCAAGAGGGGATAAAAATTACCCGACTACAGCACCTGGCCGCGAATTTGATGATCCGTATTCTTTGAATACGGTTGATATTTGCCCTGTAGGTGCTCTTACATCCGCCGATTTCCGCTTTAAAGCCCGGGTTTGGGAAATGAACCAGACACCAAGTATTGATATCAGCAACGGAAAAGGATGCAATATTGATCTTTGGACACGTGATAACCTCGTGCTTAGAATTACACCGCGATTCAATGGCGAAGTGAATGATCACTGGATGCCGGATATCGGCCGGGAAGCCTATAAACTGTTTAATGAGAATCGTGTTTCAAAACCATCCATGAAGCTGGATGGCGAAGCGGTTAAATCGTCGTGGAATAATGCTTTTGCTACTTTTTTTGAAAAAATTGATGCCACTGATTCAGGTGATATTTTGTTCATCGGAAGCCCGCATGCATCCGTTGAAGAAAATTATCTCATATCAAAATTTGCAAACCTGATTGGCGCTCAAAACCCGGTTTTTGTGCCTCATATCATTAAAGGTTCAGGTGATGGTTTTCTGCTTTCTGATGATCAGGCTCCAAATGCTAACGGATGCCGGTATCTCGGGTTCATGGAAGCGAAAGCTGATGCTCTGAAAAAAAGTATCGCCAAGGCAAAACTGATCATTATTTTAAATGATAAATTAATCGACCGCGGCATTCTTTCGGAAAAAGATCTGGCCACCCCGTATGTAATTATGTTTGCGACGAACCAAAGTAAGTCAATTGAAATGTCTGACCTGGTGATTCCTGTAACATCTGCTGCGGAACATGCTGCAAGCTATGTGAATGTTGATGGCAGAATACAGCGTACTTTCCCTGCTAAAGAAACCAAATACACAAACCGTCGCCTGAATCTTGAGATGAGTGAAGGCCGGCTTGACAGATACGGAACCAGTTTCGATAATTGGGTTACCGAGGAAAATAAAATTGATTGTATGCCATTGTGGGACATTTTTAAACACATTGGAGATAAAATTGGCATGAAGATACAGTATGAATCCGGCCGGCAGTTAATGAACGAGCTATCGACAGTAAATCCTGTATTTGAAAACGTATCATACAAAAGAATGGATCGTGAGTCTGGTATTCAGCTGACTCCAAAAAATAAACAAGTAAAATCGAAATAAGAGCTTAACATGGCTGAAGTTACAATCACTTCATATATTATACTTGGCGTATCCCTTTTTATGCTTTTAAATTCAGCTGCTATAACTGTTTATGCAGAGCGCAGAGTGGCAAGTTTTATTCAGAATCGCGTCGGGCCTAACCGGGTCGGGCCATTTGGCCTGTTACAGCCAATTGCTGATGTGGTAAAGCTCTTGTTAAAAGAAGACGTAACACCCATACAGGGATACCGGTTTATTCACTCTGTTGCACCTATGATTCCGGTCATAACAGCCCTGATGACGGTTGCCGTGATTCCTTTTGGGGAAGGAATTTTTGTTACTGATATCAATGCTGGAGTTTTATACCTGCTGGCAGTGGCCTCGCTTGGAGTTTATGGGGTTACATTGGCAGGCTGGTCGTCTAATAGCAAATATTCACTTTTGGGAGGTTTACGAGCTGCCGCTCAAATGATCAGCTATGAACTGCCTCTGGGTATGGCTGTTGCATCGGTTGTAATATTTGTAGGTTCACTAAGTGTAGTGGATGTTGCTGCTGCGCAGGAATATTGGTGGTTTGTGTTTTTAAATCCGGTTGGTGCGATCATTTTTATTATTGCGGCATTTGCAGAATCAAACCGCACACCTTTTGATCTTGTTGAAGCCGAACAGGAATTGGTTGGCGGATTCCATACCGAATACAGTTCCATGAAATTTGGTATGTTTTTCCTTGCTGAATATATGCATGTTGTGATCGGCTCTATGCTGATAACTACATTTTTCTTTGGAAGTTATCATCTGCCCTTTGCCGGGTACTGGCTTCCCGAAATGTCGGTTGCGGCA
>JBHJOO010000571.1:0-5997 GCA_050329675.1 Balneolaceae bacterium | reverse complement strand
ATAGCCGTTTCACCACTTTTTTCAGTTCTTCATCATTTTTCGCCCGAACCAGGGCATTCATATCCTCCGCATCAAAACAGAGAACATGCAATAATCCGGGCGGAAACAGGTCGTTCAGCCAGGTCTGGTAATCAACCTCCTGAACCTCCGGCGCCCTGTGATTCATCTGGATATCCAGATGCTCGCTGACCTGCTGTCCATTTCTGCTCCATTCCCTTCTAATGAAAAGCTCATTTCTTTTTCCCGATTTCACATAATCCAGGGTAAGTTCAACCGAGGCTTCCGATTCTTTTTGGGTCTCCTCTTCAAATTGCGTCTTATGAAATCGCGCCAACAGATATTCTTCATACTCTTTGTTGGTGAGCTTGCTGCCAACAGCCTGCCTGCCAAACAGTGCAAGAGCTATGGATTTATAAAGTGTTGTTTTACCCGCCCCGTTAGGTCCCTTAACAACAATCAGGTTTTTCTTTTTTGAGCCATTTTGGGGATAGGTTTGTAAATCAAATACGTGCCGCCCGCGATAGACGCCAAAGTTTTCGATAGCTATTTTTTTAATTTTCATTTACTGGCCGTTGGTAAGAGAATTTGCCTTTACATTTTCTTCCAATATTTCTTCTTCACTTCTCCACTCCTCATTCAGAACGGAGGCAATCTTTTTATGAATCTTTGCACGCTTTGCCATTCCCATCGATTGCCTTTCCATCTCCAGAAGTTTTGCCATCAGTTCGAACGGCACATCATGTTCCTGGCAAAGGTTATTTAATACTCTTTTTTGTTCAGAATCAAAATATCCGTCATCATCTTTTGGCCAGATGAGGTCGTAGCCAAATACATCCCGGAAAATAGCGGGCACCGAGTCATCCCAATCACCCCTTTCCGATTTCCAGAGCCGGCGTATTTCGTGAAGCTCTTCTTTTGAAATCAAAGTGGTTTCACTGCCTTCAACCTGCTCATTAATTTTTTTCTGAGCTATAAGAACATCTTTCAATATTTTTTTCAGTGTATCCAGCTTATAGGTTCGTGCTGCCAGTTCGGTATCATTCTTAAAAAACACGCGTCCGTCACGCCCTTTAATACTGCGATATTCCCGTTTCTTTTCGGGGTCTGTGGTTTCTTTCAAAAAATTCCGGATTTCCAGCAGCGGCTCCATCCAGTCTTCGCCGTTATCAATCATAGCCTGCATCGAGGAATCCTTTTCCGCAACAGTGCAAACCCAGCAGCCAAACCGGCTGTTGCCACAGGAGGGAGTGGAATCATCAATCACCAGCGGACACTCGCCTGCGTTGGCATCCCGGTACATGGCGGCGAGGTCGCGGTTATTATTGCCCCATGGAGATTCAACCTGGAAAAGAAACGTCCAGACGTCGTCCACCGACCAATCAGCAATAGGCGCATAAACATACGCCCCCGGAAGGGAGGTGTGACGTCGCAGCACATGTTCCTTTACCTGATACGTGCGCATGAGTTGTTGCCGCGTAGAACTTTCCTGTTCACGCACTCCAAGCAGCATAATTACTTCCCCGTGCTCCGTTACTTTTTCCTCGATAAAACGATTAGCCGGTTTGATCTTCATCCGGTCCGTACACCACCGGAAACGGGTGGTGGGTGCCGGATAGCCGCGCCCGATTAAATTCACCCAAAAGCTGTCATTTAGTGTGGGCATTACCTTTTGAGCATGAAAAGGCAGACCTTTTTCTTTGGCGGTACTGTTAATTCGTTCAAGAGTGCCATCGAGGTGGTCAACAATTACCGGTGTTTCAACCTTTGTATCGGATGCAATCACATAAACTTTTTTCTTCCTTTTCTCCTTCGGCAATTTATCAATGGCCAGCCAGACCAATTGCAGAACGGCTGTGGAGTCTTTCCCTCCGCTATAGCCAATCACCCAGGGCTGCGGATATTCCAGGTAAATTTCCTGGATATTTTTGATGATGTCTTTGAGAGTTCTGGAATCGAATACAGATGGATTGTTAGTGCCGTTATCGCCCATTGAAGCAGGTTTTTTTTCGTTGTTTTAAAAATTTACTTAGCAGTAATTATAATCAAATGTATTTGGTTTAGCCATTCTCATTTTAGTTTAAATTGGCGGGGTAGTACATCAATTATATTATATGTATAAACCATGTAAAACCAAAAAGTATTTTATTGTATTTAACTGGTTATTAGATTCCTGCATACACATCAAGAAGCAGGTTTCTTATGTTAAATGTAACAAGCACGAAGATTCCTCATCCGGCCAGTTCTTTTAGCTGCCTCCTGAATTTGCCAGCTCCGCCGTTAGCCGGATGGCGCACTCCCGTATAGCTGACCCCAATTTCTGAAAGGCTCTCTTCGCATTTACGGCCTACCGCCACAATTTTAGTGCCGGGAAAAAGGCGAAGAAACTCCTGAAGATGTATCAATCCTGCATTCAATTCCTGCCGTGTGGGTGTTCGATTGCTTACTAACCCTTTTTCAGGTTTATACGGATGCCACGGAACCGCATTCCATAAAACCACTTCGAAGGGATCTATACCCAGCTCAATTAAAGCGCCCCACATGATTGTAGCCGTTGGCTCGCTCATCCCTCTGTGGGTGACCGATCTTTTACTGGTTCTGGCCGGATTCAATCCATTAAAAACATGTTCCGGTTTCACCCCGTATTTATCATACTGATGGCCGAGAAGGATTCTTTCGGAAGTCATGGCAATACCCGTAAAATGCCCGCCCTGATACCCTAATGCTTCTGCTACAAACAGATACCTGGCTCTCTCTCTCCTCTCATTCAGGTACGCTTCAAACTGTTTTTTTCTGATTACGGGTGAATCAGATGAAATATCGTGTTCCGGATCGATGTCGAACCATGGATTAAAGAGATTTTCTGAAGGTTTTTTTTGAAGATTTTTAACGAACCTGGAAATCATGCTGTTTGCTTCTTTTGGATCATATAATAGAGCTGCATGATCCTGAGTTCATTATAGTCCACACTTTTATCCAGGTCTTCGTACACCGGTTTCAGCAGGGTATGCCCCATTCTGTCCATTGATTGTATAACCTCGTTTTGTTTTCTCTCCGACAGAGATGAAACCTCTAAAATTCCTTTGGATTTCAGTTCGTTTCCTTCTTCCGCAAATGTTTTCAGATGATTCAGAATGGTAGCAATTTTCACGCCATGCTCTTCGGCAAGATGTTCGATCGATTTGCCACTGTTGTAATCACTGCCCACTCGATGGTGCTTTTTGCCTGTTGATGTTTTCCAGATCCGCTTACGAATACCTTTTTCCCTTTCATTCAGATTATTTTTTTTACAGTACTCTCTGATAATCGAAAGAAATGCACTCCCGTATCGTTTCAGCTTTACGCTCCCAACACCGTATAACTGCGACAGACTCTCTTCGCTATGCGGATAATAATACGACATCTCCATGAGAGTGGTATCCGGGAAAATCGCATAGGGAGGGATTTCTTTGGCATCAGCCATCGCTTTCCTTTTTTTACGAAGTTCTTCAAACAAATTTTCATCGTATTTGTTTTCAACTTCATTTGTTGTTCGTGAGGCAGCCTTTCCGGCCGAAGTTTGTGTTCGGTCGAGCAATCCCATTACTTTTGATTCTCCTTTCAGAACAGCATTGGCACTTGCTTCCGGTACAAGGCTTCCGTGCAATCCATCTTTTCGCAGCAATCCCTGCCTGATTAACAGCCGCGACAACTGTATCCATTGGTCCTTGTTCCATTCATTGCCAATATTATACGTCGATAATTCATCGTGGCCATTGGAAAGAACTTTTTTAGCTTTCGATCCCCTGAGTACATCCGTTATATAATGCGCACCGTAAATCTGGCCGGTTCGTATCACACAGGATATAAATTTTTGAGCCTGAACCGTCAGGTCTTCCAGATCTTCATCCAATCTCAGGCAGTTGTCGCATAAACCACAAGAATCCTGTTTATAGGTTTCACCAAAGTATTTCAGTAACGGAATCCTTCTGCATTGTTCCGTTTCAAGATAGGTGATCAAAGCCTCCAAATGTTTTTCAGCTATCTCTTTTTCTTTATCCTCTTTCTGATTAATGAAATACTGTATTTTTCTCCTGTCGCCATAGCTATAAAGCAAAAGGCAATCCGACCGCAGCCCGTCACGTCCGGCACGGCCAATTTGCTGGTAGTATGATTCGATATTCTGAGGCATATCATAATGGATTACAAAGCGAACATCCGGTTTATTGATGCCCATCCCAAAAGCAATGGTTGCTACAATAATGGATACATCATCCTTGATAAAATCCTCCTGATTCCGGGATCTCTCCTGTTCCGACAAACCGGCGTGATAGGGTTTAACGGAATATCCTTCCATATGCAAATCACTGTAAAGTTCATCCACCTGTCGCCGTGAAAAGCAGTAGATAATACCCGACTGTTTTTGCCGGGTATATAAGAAATCGAGAACCTGCTCCAGGGGATTGTCTTTATCGACAATTTTCAGGTTAAGATTACTGCGGTTAAAACTTGCAACAAACTGGGCCGATTTTTTCATCTCCAGTGTTTTCCGGATGTCGTCCCGTACTCTTGGAGTTGCCGTTGCCGTGAGTGCAAGACAGATCGAATCCGGAAAATCTTTGCGCACCTCGGAAAGCTGGCGATACTCTGGCCGGAAATCGTGTCCCCATTCAGAAATGCAGTGTGCTTCATCAATTGTGAAAAGATCCACATTCATCTGGGATAGCAAACTTCGTGTACGCGGCATCATCAGCGTTTCGGGTGCAACGTAGAGAAGTTTCACATGTCCGCTTTTCAGCTTTGCCACGTTTGCAGAATAGTGTTCCGGTGTTAATGAACTATTCAAAAATACGGCCGGTACATCAAACTCCCTGAGCTGTTCCACCTGATCTTTCATCAGAGAAATAAGCGGAGAAACGACAATGGTGAGCCCATTAATAATAAGCGCCGGTATCTGGTAGCAAAGAGACTTTCCCCCGCCGGTTGGCATAATAACAAGAGTATCTGTTTTGCTTAATACATTTTTTATCACCTCTCCCTGCAGAGGACGAAAACGATCATATCCGAAGGTCTCTTTTAGAATAGATTTGGCTTGTTTGATCATAGTTAATCGATAATTCCATTTTAATTTTTATTTCCGGTTCGTGATTCGGGACGAATGCCACTGATGCCTTCACATCTTAAAGTACATCAACACCTGCATGTATGATAAACATTTTGTGAATTCCTTACAGTGAAACCATAACTTTTTAAAAATGTTTTATTGCGTGTTTTTTTACATTATTGCCGTGGTATCAGATAAAATTGTTCCATTCGTCCGTCAATATAGTTCACCTTTTCGCCATCAAAAAATGCGTCTTCTTCAAGCATGATCCGTACATTCCGGTTCCACTCAGGGATAAAAACTTCAGCATTCAACTCAATGGAATGTGCCGTATTTGAATGAAGCGGATAATCGCCCTTTCCGGGCACTTCATCCTGTTGATCCCACAATCCTATCGTTGGGCCTGCACCATGGCCATGATATCCAATCGGGTGTGTATAAATTGTAGCCCGGATCTTTTCGTTCCCGGCTTTTTCAAGAGCGGCCTTCAGAATTTCATTGCCCGTTCTGCCTGTTTTAAACTCTCCGGTTAGGATGTCCTGTAACCGGTTTCCGGTTTTCAGGGCATCTTTCAAACCCTGTGGTGCATCTGTCTCGCCGGGCCGCAGAACGTAGGCATGGCGCTGTGTATCCGTGTTAAGCCGCAAATAGGTAATTCCAAAATCGATATGTATCAGATCTCCGGGTTGTATGATATTATCGGGCAGCCGGTTTGAAAAATTTGCAAGAAAATCCCCTTCTTCTTCATCTGCCCTTTGAATCGAAACCGATGGATGAAACCAGGCTGTCAGCTTCAGTTCCCGTATACGATCGCGCCACCACCACTGTAAATCATCGGTTGTTGTAACTCCGGGAGTGATCACCTTATCCGAAAGGCCTTCTTCTATCAATGCATGTGCAATTCTGTTTATTTGTCT
>JBHJOO010000492.1:0-4053 GCA_050329675.1 Balneolaceae bacterium | reverse complement strand
CGTCTCTTTTACAATTTAGCCATTCAAATTGGTGATCACCTTTTCTATTCGGGCAAAATGGACAGTACCCGCCAGATCTATGAAAAAGCGCACGAAATTACAGCGTTAATGATTCAAAGTGACGAGACAGTTGCTGAAAGCTACTCCTATCACGCCATTTCAACCGAACGGCTTGCGGATGTGCTCTACTATTCGGGCAAGGCCGAAGAAAGTTACCGTTTTTACAGGGAAGCTCTTTCGATGCACCGTAAAGCTCTCGAACTCTCTCCCAATGATGTATCCCTGCTCATTCCGCTTACCGTTTCTCTAACCTATTCCGGATGGGTTGCAAGAGAAGAAGGTGAGGCTGAAGAAGCATTCAATTTCTACAATGAAGCGGTATCCATCTTGCGCCGATTGCATTTAAATGATCCTCTGAACACTTTTATTGCTGCCAAATTCATTGGAAGCCTGGGTGAGTTGGGGAATCATCATCTCTTGCAGGGAAATTTGGATGAGGCTCTTTCGACATATATGGAAGCAGATGAATTCAGTCTTCGATTTCTTGAAAGACAGGTTCAGGCACCTTCCGTTTTACGTGCGTATGCAATCAACGCCGGCCTGCTGTCAGACGTATTGATTAGAAGCAACTATATTGAAAAGGCAGGCGGATATCTTGAAAGGGCGCGGGGCATGTTCGAACAATTGGCAGCAAAAGACCCGCATAATTCGGAGTATCAGGAAAGAATTGCAGAACTTTTGATCAGGGAAGGTGACATTTTAATTACTCATGTTAACCGTTTGGAAGATGCGATATTACTCTATGAGGAGGCTAACCGCTTGCAAAAGCAGGTTGCCGAAAGATCAGGCCTGTCAGAAAACTGGCAAATTTTTGCATTTACAAATTATAAACTTGCTTTAGGATATGAGGCATTGGAAAGATTTGATAATGCTCTGTCGCTTCTGCATCAGGCGAGAGAATTGCTACTTGACCTGCGAGCCAGGGGGCTGCTTGACGATGGGGCGGTGGGATACCGAATCTATTTGCCTCAAATAGAAGAGAAACTAAATACTATGAAGTAATCATACACTCCACCGGTTGGGATGAATGAGTTTTTTATCGGGCTTTTGAGATGTATTTGTTAATTGAATATTCCGTAATAATGACCCCCATTCCGGACAATATTGCACCCCCTTTGTTTTGGATTTCAAGAAACGGGAATCTATTACAACATTACAGTTTTTTTTAGACTTTCTACTGTCAATTCGGCTCGATGGGAGATCGATCCGGAAAAACAAAAAAACCCAATTAGATGCATTCTCTGTTCATCTCAATCTGGAAACAGAAGAAGAGAGTATTTTATTTGAAATGATTCTTAAATCCGGATTTCCACTTACAGCCGAGGTGTGCCGATGAAACACGAAGTTCCGATGATTTAAACTTGACTCTTTATGAGAAATAGATCGTACATTTATTTACCTTATCGAGTATAATAACTTTAAATCCAAAATAATGACATCAACCATTTATCAAATTCACCTGGAACTTAAAGGATCCAAACCCAAAATATGGAGAAAGCTGCTGGTGCCATCGGATATACCTTTAAGTGATCTTCATAAAATCATCCAAACGGCCATGGGCTGGACCAACTCTCATCTTCACCAGTTCATTAAGGGCCGTACGTTTTACGAGCCGCCGCCACCGGATGGTGTAACATGGGAGAGTATCGGTATCAACTATACCGGCTTATCGCTGAACGAATTCCTGACTAAGGAAAATGACAGGATAACGTACGAATACGATTTTGGGGACGGTTGGGAACACGACGTAAAACTGAAAAAGATTCTGCCGTCAGAAGGGGAAACAAATCTTCCAAAATGTATCGGAGGGGCGATGGCCTGTCCGCCGGAAGACTGCGGCGGGATTTGGGGCTATCAGGAAATGCTCACAGCGATTAAAAACCCAAACCATCCCGAACACGAAGATTATATGGAATGGCTGGGAGAAGAATTTGATCACGAATATTTCAATAGTGAAGAGATCAATGAGTTGCTTCAGGACGATAATTACGGGGTCTTTGAATGGTAATCCTCTTATTGCTCTGTGTTATGCGCGTTCTATCATCCTCAGCTACTAAATAATGAATCGCTACACAAATATCGCAGCACTCAACTTCTCACTTTTCCGTTTTCACCCTCATGAACCCGTCATATTGCTATAGACACGACAGTAACAACCACAAGGAACTCAGGAATACCCCAGCATAACCATTGCGACCATACAGATTGCGGCAAAGCCAATCAGTTTAAGAAGAAGCGGAAGGCAAAAACGAAACCATCTATCGTAGGGGACACCAGCCATGCCCAGAATACCCATCAGCACAGCGTTTGTGGGAACAATGATATTGGCAAAACCATCGCCAAACAAAAATGCCTGAACCGCAATTTGCCTTGATACACCCAAAAGATCACTCAGCGGTGCCATAAGCGGCATGGTAACAAAAGCCTGTCCGCTGCCTGATGGGACAAACAGATTCAGGATCGTCTGCATGATCATCATTCCCACTCCGGCAAGTTCGGGTCCAACGGCAGAAAGCGGGACGGATAACGCATGGACGATGGTATGAAGTATCTGTCCGTCTTCCATTATGAGTGCGATACCGCGGGCTACACCTACCAGGAGAGCGGTTTCGGTGAGATCCTTTGCTCCTTTTACAAACTCGGAAGCCATCAAGCTTGGCCCGATTTTACCAATAACGGCCGTTACAATGCCCAGTATTAAAAAAGCAGCTCCAAGCTGATTCAGGTACCAGCCCCTGGTAGCAATACCCCAAACGGCAATTCCCAGTGCAAGGATGAAAGAGACCAGGATGGCAACATGGGCTAATGTCAGCCCGGGATAAACATCAGTCGTTGTGCTTGATTCATCCATGTCAATGCCTGCCATCAGGCTTGCTGCAGGATCACGCTGAACCTTTATAGAATATCGATATACATGATGGGCTCCAATCATTACAAAGGGTATCAAAATCCCGATTCGAACCTGCCAGCCGGAATAGGTGGGTATTTCTGCTATGCCCTGGGCAACCACAACTGTATATTGATTAAAAGCTGCTGCCCCGTAGCCGATACCGTATCCGGCTACAATGATTCCCACCGCAGTCATGGTGTCCATTTTCATGGTCCGGCACAGGGCAGCCAGTATCAGGACAAAGGGGATATATTCTGCAGAGGCTCCCATGGCACTCGAGGCAAGGGCAAAAACAAATATGACAATAAATATAAGTGTGCCGGGTTTGCCACCGAGATTTTCGAGCAGCTTGCCCAGGAGTGCATCAATGGCTCCTGTTTTTCTGATCACTGCCAATACACCACCAATTATGAACAAAAAGAATATGATATCCTGAGCTGCCGCAAAAGCACGGGGAATTGCAGTAAACAGAGCCAAAGGACCGAGAAACCCGGATTCATCGGCTGTTTCAAATGTTCCCGGTATAACGGCTTCCCTTCCATTGATAAGTTCTGTTTCAAACTGGCCCTGGGGGATGACCCAGGTTGCAATTAATGCTGCAACCATAAGAAAAAAAAGCAGTGTAAGTGTATGGGGCATCTTAAATTTCATAATCGGTCAGTTGGTTTACAGAGTGTGGCATGGAATCGCTTAAAATAGGGAGGACATTTTTATCAGACAAATATTGTAAATCTCAGAACCCCTGACTCTGAATAACTAAATCAAGTAGTTATCAGGATTGTCTTGGTAATGCTAATAAAAATGGAATTTTAATTGGTTAGAAATGTTTATTATGGATAATCGAAAAAATAAATTACTTTGTGATTGACTTCATTTACAATGAGGCCGTTTAAAATTCAGATGTTTCGGTTTGATTTTCAGTTGCTAAAAATCGTACCTTAATAATCTTTAAAAAAACCGATTGAATCGGTAGCTCAGCTGGTAGAGCAACGGCCTTTTAAGCCGCGGGTCGAAGGTTCGAATCCTTCTGGGCGGACACGGGTACAAAGCCCCACGGACACGTGGGGCTTTACGGCACGCAAACTGCTTTGCATGCATGGCCT
>JBHJOO010000196.1:0-2589 GCA_050329675.1 Balneolaceae bacterium | reverse complement strand
GGAAGAGGCAAATCTGCTCGAGAACCAGCCGCAACTGCAGGCCAACATGTTCAACGTAATAGGCAGGGTTTATACAGGCCTTGGCCGGTATTCGGATGCGGAAGAGATCCTGATAAAAGCCGTGGAAACGATTCAGAGTCATTCAGATAGTGATAATGCCGATGCGGCCCGCTATCTTAATGATTTTGCTGTTGCCCTAACCAGGCAGGGGCGATTTGACGAAGCGTATCAGCTGTACCAACAGGCTCTTGACATTCAAACCCGATTGTTTGGCAGAAATCATGAAGAAGTGGCCAATTCGCTTGAGATGTTGGCTTCCTGGGTTCCCGTAACCGGATTACAAGAGGCTGCGGAACTGCGGTATGAAGTTCTTGAAATCAGAAGAAATCTATTTGGAAACCTTCATCTGCAGACAGCCGATGCACTGATGAGTGTTGGCCAGATAGAACGGAGCCTGGCCAATCCCGAAAAAGCGATAGAAGCTTTTGAACAAGCACTTGAAATCAGAAGGGAGCTGCTTGGAGATGAACACCCGAAGGTTGCTGAGATATTAAATTTTTTAGGTGATGTTCACCGGCTTTATAATCTGGACATACATAAAGCTGAGGGATATTACCGTTCGGCTTTTGAAATACTGGTGAATGAGTTTGGTGAAAAGCACCTCAGGCTATTGCACACCCTTACAAGCCTTGGTTCCCTGCTTGTCGAAACAGGAAATTATAATGAAGCAGAAGAGCTTTATCTGAAAAATCTGGAGATCAGAAAGGAAGTTTTTGGAGAAGAGCACCCCTCAACAGCTGAAGGACTTGTTCAGCTTGCAAACGGTTATAACAGAATGGGTGCTCATGCAATAGCGGAAGAATATTACAGGGAATCTCTACAGAAATGGAAAGAAATTCATGGCCCCGATCACATCAGTATCAGCGGAGCAATGGTGGGAATGGGGAAAAACCTTGTGGAGCTCGGAAAGTTCGGGGAAGCTGAATCCATTCTATTTGAAGCAATTCGCATTCAGCGGAAACATTACGGTGAGAATTCCGGTGCGCTGGTTCTTGGCGAAATCGGAAGAATGTATGGTAAAATGGGTGACCTTGAATCAGCAGAGGAGTACTACAATGAGGCAATTTCTCTGTTTAGTACAGCCGGCTCTTCGGGACATTATGATGTGAAACGGTTGAAAAATGAACTGGAAGAATTGAATTCTAAACGCTATTGACTTATATATTTACCTTGTAAACACAATTTTTATAAATTCAGAACTCCTGACATAACGTAAAAGTTCATATCACGATTTTGTAGTTGCATTTGATTTGTATCGGGGTATTTCGTTTTGGTTTGGTTGAGGTATTCAGGAGTTGTTTCAAAGTCGTGGTTCATTCCTGGATCTTTCGGAACCATGTCGGTCTCCTGACTGATGACTGGGGGCGATTTTATTGGGTGGGCGGCATGCTTAACCCATTGCTGTGCTTTATTTTTGCATTACGCCGCCAGGGCAGGTCATCCCATCCCTCGCGGCGCGGGAAAGACGTTGCTCTTATCTGGATGCCAGACGCCGCGCATTTTCAAAAGTGTGATTGTCATCCTGCCTGTCCCGACAGCCTGTCCCGTACCAATAGGTTGGGATCTTTTTTGTCGGGGACCGAAGTCCCGGTCTTGATTATAACCATTGGCATTAAAATTTAACCGGGACGGAGTGGAAGGATCTTTCTGACAGTGGCAACTTCCTGTTTTACGATGCAAGTTCCGTAATCTCTTTTTTTAATATGGAATCAGGAATTCTGAAATTAATAAACTATCAGAAATTAAATCTTAAATTTTTGGCCCCGCATTGATAATCTCTTTGCTGCTTTCTTTTTTATATTTCTCAAAGTTTTCATTGAAGAGACCACCAAGTTTTTTTGCCTGGGCATCATATTCACTCGCATTGCCCCATGTATTTCGGGGGATTAGTATGTCAGCAGATACATTCGGACACTCTGTTGGAATTTCAAAACCAAAAACGCTATCTGTTTCGGTTGCTACATCATCCAGTGTTCCTGTGTGAATGGCATCGATAATAGCACGTGTGCTTTTCAGGTCAATTCTTTTCCCTGTTCCATATGCTCCTCCTGTAAGACCTGTATTTACGAGCCACGCTTTGGAACCATGAGTTCTTATTTTTTCAGCCAGCATTTCTGCATACTTAGAAGGAGGCCATACCAGGAATGCAGCACCAAAGCAGGCTGAAAACGTAGCCTGTGGTTCGGTTACTCCCATTTCTGTCCCAGCTACTTTAGCCGTGTAACCACTTATAAAGTGATACATTGCCTGTTCCGGAGTAAGTTTACTAACCGGCGGAATAACCCCGAATGCATCATAAGTCAGAAAAATAATGTTCCTCGGATGGCCGGTTTCACAAGGGATTTTTGCATTGGCTATAAAATCAATCGGATAAGAAGCCCGTGTATTTTGTGTTATGGATACATCGTCATAATCCACTATTCGGGTGTCGGGATCATAGACAACATTTTCCAGAACTGTACCAAATTTAATAGCATCATAAATTTCCGGCTCTTTTTCCCTGGAAAGGTTTATGGCTTTAGCATAACA
>JBHJOO010000054.1:0-3384 GCA_050329675.1 Balneolaceae bacterium | reverse complement strand
CGGGAATTGGGCTGCTTTATTTGGCAAAAGAGGGGATCATCAGTAACGCTTCATTTAAGGAAGCTTTGGAAGAGTTTAGAAGGATTTATCCGGGCATCAACATGGCCGGCGGGATGAGGAGGTTTTTGGAGGGGAATTGGGATATGCACATCCTTTTTGATAAAGGATATATGACAGTCTCCGACAATCACCATCTTGAAGTAAGCCGCAGAATCCGTGATGAGTACGAAAATGGAAATGAGTACTATGCTTATCATGGTATAGAGCCGTCAAATCTTCCTGAAAATATGTTGGATCGGCCATCACCGGGTTTTTTGACTTGGCACCAAGAGCAGATTTATAAAGGGTAGCCTGTTCACAGAGTTTGGTTGTAAACTCCATTTATATGTTTATTCTTATATGCAAAAAATTTCCGGATTCTTTTACACTTTTATATAAAATGTAAAGAATTTCACAAAAATTTTACATATAATTGCTGATATGTAAAGAATTAGCCGAAACTTTATGATAAAAGAACCTGAAGAGTGGCAATGGTCACCGATGCCGCCTGATATAAACGTAGAAACACCCTGTGTGTTAAAAAAAGCTCTCGAAGCGCAGCAATATCTCTCGGAGCTGAAAGGGATTTCTCAATCGATTCCAAATCAGGCTATTTTGCTTAATACCTTACCTATTCAGGAAGCAAAGGACTCGTCCGAGATCGAAAATATTGTAACCACCAGTGATGCATTATACAAGGCAGATGTAGAGAAAGAGAAAAAAATTGATCAAACCACAAAAGAGGTACAGCGCTATGTTCTGGCATTACACGATGGCTTCGCTCGTATAAAAAAAGATGGACTCTTGAGAATCAGCGATATCCTGGCCATTCAGCAAATACTGGAAGATAATGACGCGGGAGTTCGATCTTTACCGGGAACCAAGCTTTCCAATCCATCAACAGGCGAAGTGGTATTTGTGCCTCCACAGCATAAAGCGGCCATACTGAAGGCGCTGGATAATTTGGAGAAGTATATCAATGATGATGAGGTCTCAAACGTCCATCCGCTAATCAAAATGGCCATTATTCATGTTCAATTTGAAAGTATTCATCCATTCTATGATGGAAATGGAAGAACGGGCCGCATCATCAACATGCTCTACCTGGTTCAAAAAGGGTTGTTGGACTTGCCTGTATTATACCTGAGCCGGTATATCGTCAAAAATAAGCCGGAATATTACCGGTTATTGCAGCGGGTTCGCAGCCATAACGAGTGGGAAAAATGGATTTTGTATATGCTGGAGGGAGTAAAGCAAACCTCTATAGGAACCATTAAGGATATTAAGAACATCCGGGAGGAAATGATGGGCACGAAGCATAAAATTCGAAATCAGTTCTCTTTCTACAGTCAGGATTTGATCAATCATATTTTTCGGCATCCATATACAAAAATCAATCACCTGAAGGACGATCTGAGGGTGAGCCGTCCAACAGCTACCAAGTATCTTGACGAGTTATCTGATGCCGGTTTTCTTACAAAGGTAAAACAGGGAAGAGATAATTATTTCATTAACAGTAAACTGCTGGAAATATTGAGGGATAAATAACAGAAAGTTATACCCGGATTTTTATTTTTTATGTAACAGGTATAAAAAAC
The DNA here is from genome assembly GCA_050329675.1 of Balneolaceae bacterium. Taxonomy (GTDB): domain Bacteria; phylum Bacteroidota; class Rhodothermia; order Balneolales; family Balneolaceae; genus CAYVBJ01. Next base: position 1,747 of record JBHJOO010000054.1, on the reverse strand, counting down.
CGGCCATCCCATTGCATCCATTTATCCAGTGAAATTTTCTGTTCAACCACTGGCCCGTTTCTACTCCCACAAAAAATCTTCCGCGAATTTCGCGCCGCAGCCTGCACCGACCCCTCGCGGGTAGTAAATCATTTCGTCGTGCCGGTTCAATATCTACATCAGGAAGCAACCAGATGATCATGAATCATTTTTTTTCACAGGGCGTTGCCCTGTTGTGGAGATTTCGCTCCTTTGGAGCTTTCTGAAAAACCGCGACATTCGTGCATTTGATGATCCTATATGATAACTTTTAATACCTGGATTTATGAAAGGCGTCTGTAATGAATACCATAACCGTCGAATCGGAGATTTTTTTAAAGAGCTGCAACTGACGAGAGGCTGCGCAACCGGTTTTCCGAATATATTATTCTGCAGCCTTACGCACAGCTTCATCAACAGGCGTACTTCCCGAAACCAGATCGAATGTCTTTCCTGCGGTTTCAGTCGTTTCAAGAACTTCCGCTAATACAGCAGCTACATCTTCACGGGGAATTTCCCCGCGTTCCAGGTGTGGGGCAAGTGATACTTTCCCCGTACCCGGCTCATCGGTCAGCCTACCCGGTTTGATAATGGTATAATCGAGACCGCTATTCCTGAGTGCATCATCCGCTTCGGCTTTTGCCTTTTGATACACCCGAAAAACCTCGCTGCCTCTCGGCTCATCAAGGCCCATCGCACTTACCATTACATAACGGCTTATTTCATTTTTCACTGCAGCTTTAATCAGCTTAACAGCACCGTCTCGGTCCACCGTCCATTTGCGTTCGGCTCCACTGCCCGGACCGGCACCGGCAGCAAAAAGAACAGCATCGGCGTTGCCAACCGCTTTCGAAATATCATCTTCCTTTTCAATATCACAAATAACCGGTTCAACCCCGGCCTTTTGCAGGTCATCTGCCTGCTCCGGTTTTCGTATGATACCTCTGATTTTATGTCCTTTATTTTTCAATAACGGATGCAAAAGCATGGCAATTTTGCCATGTGCACCGACAATAACAATTTTCATAGTTAATAATTTCGTTTACAATTAGTGATTTACGGAAGGTAAAAAGTGAAAAGTGAAAAATATTAAAAACTGTTGCCCGATAACTGAAAAACGTCCTTGATTTCTTCATAACAAATCTAAATCCACAAGGTTTCCTTTTAAACCCAATATTTCACACATAAAAACATGTATTTAAATCTGTAATTATGTATTGTTTGATACAATAACAATTAATCCGGCTTATTCAAGCTTTAACTATGTTTATTTTTGATAAATTATGCAGCCGTTTTGCCCGCTTCTTATCAAAACCACGGGATGTTGGCATGCAGATTACAACCAACTCTCCGGAACGGCTTTCCGCAGCTCTAAAAAAGGGAGATGTATTGCTGGTAGAGGGAACCAGCCGTATCAGTGCTGCAATCAAGTATCTGACACAATCCACCTGGTCGCATTCCGCCCTTTATATTGGTGATGCACTCGGTGAGCCAAAAGATGGCAGCGCTCTGCTTGAATTGCTGGAAGCTGATATTAACGAGGGAGTGCGTGCGGTTCCGTTAAGTAATTACTACCATATGCACACCCGGATTTGTCGTCCGGTGGGCCTGTCCGAGAAAAATATCAACAGGGTTGTAGAGTATGCTACCTCCCGCCTTGGACACCAGTACGATACCAAAAATATACTGGACCTGGCGCGATATTTGATTCCCACACCACCCGTACCAA
>JBHJOO010000556.1:0-3182 GCA_050329675.1 Balneolaceae bacterium | reverse complement strand
TTATGGTAGGGTTTGTGTGTGTGTCCGAATGCCATGATATTCGCATTTGCTTTTTTCATCATCCGGATCATGCTTTTGTCAGCCCGGTCTTCGAACAGGTATTCGTTGATTTTCCGGGGACTGCCGTGTACAAGCAGCAGATGGTACGGATCCGTATTGACACCAAATTCAATACGCAGATGCGCAGGAAGTGAGCGGAGGTAGGCGCGATTTTCATCCGAGATGATTTGATTTGTGAAAGCGATCGATTCTGCGCCACGGGCTTGATCTTCATCGGTTTTATAGGCACAGCCGCAGTCATCACTGTTCAGCCCAACTCCCTGATCATAGTTTCCGGCAATCACCGGTATTCCTTTTTTGCGGATTGTCTCAATCACTTCATTTGGAAATGGTGCGTAACCCACCAGGTCTCCGAGGCAGTAAACCGCATCGGGCGAGCGGGAATAGAGGTCGTCAAGCACAGGAATCAGTGCATCGATGTTGGCATGAATATCACTAAAGAGGGCAATTTTCATAATTTTCAGCAGCAGGTTTGGATGAGTTCATCGGATAGTTCGGAAAGAAGTTGTTGCAGTTCCCTGATTCCATCCGGATTGAGGCAGTAACAGGTACGCACCCCCTCTGTTTCACCCTTGATAAGGCCGGCAGATTTCAGCGCCTTCAGGTGCTGGGATACGGTGGATTGCGCAAGGGGAAGAATTTCGGTGATATCCCCGCAAAAACAGGTACTGCGGTCGGCCAGGATTTTTAAGATAGCGATCCGTGCCGGGTGACCAAGGGCCCTGGCTATTGCAGCTGAACGTTCAATAGCCGGATCATCTATGTTTATCGTTTTTATCGGGTTCATGAGCTATAATATTTTATTAAAAAATATGGATTCAAATTTACATCACTTTTCAGCATAGAGGGTTATGCTGTATATGCCTGTCCCCGAACTGCGAAAGTGTTTGATTTGATCCGAGGTCAGATACTTTGAAAGCAGTTCATCAGGAAGCTGAATCTCCTTAATTTTTTTTACAGATATATTTTTAAAACCGGCATTTTTCACAATATCCAGATAATGTTCCTTTTTTATGGCTCCGGCCACACAACCGGCGTACATCTCGGCATCTGTCCTTATCTCATCAGGTAAATCACCCGAAACAACTACATCCGAAATACTGAACCGGCCATCTTTTTTCAAAATTCTGAATATCTCCGCAAATGCTTTTACTTTGTCCGGCACCAGGTTCAGTACACAGTTACTGATAACAACATCGGCAACGGAATCTTCAAGTGGTATCTCTTCAATATCACCAACGATAAATTCCATATTGTCATATTTCAGTTTCGATGCATTTGATTTCGCTTTTTCGACCATCTCTTCGGTCATATCGATGCCTATTACCCGGCCGCTGTTCCCTGTTTCCTGTCGTGCAACAAAACAGTCATTGCCGGCACCTGAACCCAAATCTACAACTGTATCACCTCGCCTGATAGTAGCAAATTCAGTCGGGAGTCCACAGCCAAGCCCGAGATCAGCATCAGCATTGTAACCATCCATTCCGGAATAGTCGTCAGAAAAAACGGTATAATCGATATTGCTTCCGGGGCTGCAGCAGCCATCGGTGACACAACAGGCGTCAGAGCCGGCTTTACGGCTTATTTCCGAATATTTTTTTTTCACGGACATTTTAATTTTATCCGGGGTTTCACTTTTTATTTTCATCTTTTTAAAATAGAAATGAGTTTGGATATGAAATTTTCAGATGCGAAAATTCTTTTCATCGTTATAATACGATGAATATAAAGGTTTGATATGGATTTTCACAATTTATTTGTTCATCGCCGGGAAGCGGACCTCCAATCGATCGAATACGATTTTTGACTTCTGAACTATTCCTTTTTTCTTTTCATTTTTTACCTTTTAACATGAGTTCGATTAATATGAAAATTAGTTGATTGTTCAAAGTTGTTAAAGGAATATCCCTCCGTCAGCCGACGAAGGGATTTTCAATAATTGATTTTATTAATCGAACTGAGGTTTTTAGTTTACGACATAATACTATTGAAACGACTTTAAGTTTGTATCTTCAAACGAAGAAACAGATAACTGCCATTTTTGAAATTATAATTAAGACCGGAATATGATCGATATCAGCCATAAAAAAACCACGCTGAGATATGCACGTGCAAGCGGTAAAATATTTTTAAATCCGGAAACAGTTCAACGGGTCAGAGAAAAAAAAGTACCAAAAGGCGATGTTGCCGAAGTGGCAAGGAGCGCCGGAATTTTGGCAGCAAAACGGACTCCGGAGTGGATGGTTTTCAGCCATACTCTGCCGCTTGACTGGATTGAAATTGATATGGAAATAGTGCCGGATGGTTTAAAGTTTACTTCACAAACCCGGACGGTCTGGAAAACAGGACTCGAAATGGAAGCTATGGTAGCTGTGAGTGCAGCGCTTCTGAATGCATACGACATGCTGAAGCCCCTGCAAACGGATATTACACTTGGCGAGATAAAGCTTGAGAAGAAAACAGGCGGTAAATCGGATAGTACCGATCATTTTGATCCGCCGCTGAAGACGGCAATTCTCACAGTATCTACAGCCAAGCAAACGGGTAAGCGGCCGAACCGTTCCGGTGAAGTAATACGTGGCTTTTTAAAAAATCAGCCGGTTGAGATCACCATTGAAAAAACCCTGACGGAAACAAAATCAATTATTGCAGAAGAACTTGAAAAGCTGACGGATAACAGTTCGATAGACCTGATTTTGTTAACCGGTTCAAGCGGCCCTCAGAAAAGTGATCTGGTACCGGCTATCATCAGAAAGTTATCGGATAAAGAATTACCGGGTATTGGAGAAGCGATGCGTCAGTATGGATATCAGCGAACACCTTTTGCGATGCTGTCGGATCAGGTTGCAGGCATGCGTGGCAATACATTAATAGTTTCGCTTCCAGGCAGCAGCCGGGGAGCCGAAGAGAGCCTTCATGCTCTTTTTCCCGGGTTATTGCATTTGTTCAAGATGATTGGCAGATAAGTTGTTATTATCCCTGGCCATCCTCAGTGCTACCACCGATCAGCCCGTAAAACGGCCGCTGCCTTTCAGATAATTCCGGTATTCCTCGGGCGTGTTGATATTTTTGATTTCAGATTCGGCCACAGGAAAATAATCGCAGCGGAGGCTTTCAATAAA
>JBHJOO010000116.1:0-6656 GCA_050329675.1 Balneolaceae bacterium | reverse complement strand
AGTTAAATGTGAATTTGATTCAGCCGGTGGCCATGGAGCAGGGCCTTCGATTTGCGATCCGCGAGGGCGGGCGAACAGTCGGTGCCGGTGTGGTAACAAAAATCCTTGACTAAAAAGGTTTAAATAAGTGGCAACACAACAGAAAATCAGAATTAAATTAAAATCGTACGATCATAATCTGATCGATAAATCGGCTGAGAAAATTATTCAAACCGTAAAATCAACAGGTGCCGTAGTTTCAGGTCCTATACCTTTACCTACGAAAAAAAGCATCATTACAGTAAATAAGTCGGTTTTCGTTGATAAAAAATCACGTGAGCAATTTGAATATCGCTCACATAAACGCCTGATAGACATTTTATCAACCGGATCTCAAACGGTTGATGCTCTTATGAAATTAGAGCTTCCATCCGGCGTAGATGTGGAAATTAAAGTATAAAAGATAATTTTTGAAGGATACCATGAGTGGTTTAATTGGAAAAAAATTGGGTATGACAAGCATCTTCGATGAGCTGGGACGAAGTATTCCGGCAACAGTAATCGAAGTTGAACCTTGTGTAATTACCCAAATAAAAAAAGAAGATACCGATGGATACAATTCGGTTCAGTTAGCAGCTTTTGATAAAAAACCTAAAAGGGTATCAAAAGCCCTGAGGGGACATTTTGAAAAAGCCGGTGTTGAAGCAAAAAAGATTGTTGTTGAATTTCGTGACTACATTCCGGAAGGCCTTGATATTGGTGATGAAATAAAAGCTGAAGATGTATTCGAAATTGGTGACCGTGTTGATGTATCAGGAACTTCAAAAGGAAAAGGATTTACCGGAGTTATGAAACGACATAACTTCAGCGGTGTTGGTGATAAAACTCATGGCCAGGGGGATCAGGAACGTGCCGGTGGATCTATAGGCCAGGCTTCAGATCCGTCCCGTGTTTTTAAAGGTGTTAAAATGCCCGGCAGATCAGGCAATGCCAAAGTAAAGATCAAAAATTTAACAGTAGCTAAAATTTTTCCGGAATCAAATACAATTCTGATTACCGGATCAGTTCCGGGGCGTACAGGCGGATATCTTAAAATTTATAATAAATCAGTTAGTGTAGTCTAATGAAATTGAAGATTTACAATATTGATGGAACAGACAGTGGTGGAAAGGCTGAACTTAGTGATTCTATTTTCAAAATTGAACCAAATGAAACCGTTCTTTATGAGGATGTCAGAAGTTACCTTGCATCACAACGACAGGGAACAGCAAGTACCAAGGAGAGAAGTGAGGTTCGCGGCGGCGGAAGGAAAGCCTATCGGCAAAAAGGTACCGGTATGGCCCGCAGAGGATCTATCAGATCTCCATTACTGAAAGGTGGAGGCACGGTTTTTGGTCCTAAACCGAGAAAGTATTCGGTAAAACTCAGTAAGAAGGCGCGCCGTTTGGCAAGAAAATCTGCCTTAAGCCTGAAAGCATCAGAAAAGGGTATTAAAGTCCTGGAAAATTTTACGTTCGATGAGCCTAAAACAAAACAGATAGTTGATATTTTGAACGCTTTTGATCTTACAGATAAAAAAGTACTCATTTTGACGGAAAGTACGGATGTTAATGTGTATAAATCTGCAAGAAATATACCCTGGGTACAGGTTCTTGAGGCTAATAAACCGGCCTCCTACCAAATTATGAATGCAGATTTTATTCTTATTCAAAAAGATGCAATAGCTGTTCTTGAAAACAGTGTTGATCCAAAAGCTGAGGAGAAAGTAGCATGAGTGTTCTAATAAGACCTTTGATAACTGAAAAATTGACCAGATTGCAGGATGAACATCAGCAGTATGCTTTCAAGGTGAAGAAAACAGCAACGAAACCTGAAATCAGAAATGCTATAGAATCCAAATATCCTGAAGTGAAGGTAAAACGGGTAAATACAATTATTGTTCCTTCAAAGCCTAAAGGACGTCACACCAAAAGCGGATTTGTAAAAGGAAGAAGTTCTGTCTGGAAAAAAGCAATTATAACTCTTAAAGAAGGTGAAATAGACTTCTTTAGTGAAATTTAAAAAGAGAATAGTTCGATGCCAACAAAACAATTAAAACCAGTTACTCCCGGACAAAGACACAGAATCGCCCCTGTTTTTGATGATATTACTACAAATAAGCCGCAAAAAAGCTTAACTAAAGGAAAAGGGAATTCCGGTGGGCGTAATAACAGAGGCCGGATGACTTCCCGGCGAAAAGGAGGAGGTCATAAAAGGAAGCTTCGTAGTATCGATTTCAAAAGAAATAAGCATGATATACCTGCAAAGATTCAAACAATTGAGTATGATCCAAACCGAACGGCGAGGATTGCACTTGTAGCCTATGCGGATGGGGAAAAACGCTATATAATTGCACCCAATAAATTAACTGTAGGTGATACTATTATCAGCGGTGAAAATGTTGCTCCTGATATTGGAAATGCCATGCCATTGAATAAAATGCCATTGGGTACTGTAATCCATAATGTTGAAATGCATCCCGGTAAAGGTGCACAGCTTTGCCGAAGTGCAGGAACAGCAGCTCAGCTTGTAGCAAAAAAAGAAAAATATGTGACTGTAAAATTGCCATCGGGTGAAGTTCGAATGGTTTTGGGAAAATGTATGGCCACTATAGGCACGACAAGTAATCCTGATCATTTTAATACAAATAAAGGAAAAGCAGGTAGAAGCAGATGGCTTGGAATACGTCCGAAAACAAGGGGTGTTGCTAAAAATCCGGTAGATCATCCGATGGGTGGTGGCGAAGGTAAAGCTTCCGGAGGGCATCCGAGATCGCCATGGGGACAAGCAGCTAAAGGAAAGAAAACAAGGAACAGAAAAAAACTTTCGTCGAAATTTATTGTTCGCCGAAGAAATGTTAAAAAGGTTTAAGTTCAATGCCAAGATCATTAAAAAAAGGATTTTACGTCCACTATAAACTGCAGCGAAAAATCGATGAGATGAATAGCAGTGGTAAAAAGAAAGTGATTAAAACCTGGTCGAGAAGTTCTATGATTACACCAGACTTCGTTGGGTTAACAATTGCAGTACACAACGGGAAACAATTTATACCGGTTTATATAACCGAGAATATGGTTGGCCATAAATTGGGTGAATTTTCACCAACAAGAACATTCCGTGGCCATCCAGTTAAAAAAGCAAAATAAATCGGATATACAGAACAGATGGAAACAGAAAAATTACAAGCTAAAGCAGTTCAGCGTCATCTTCGCCGCTCTGCAAGAAAAACCCGGTTAGTAGCAAATACTGTAAGAGGCATGAATGTCGAAAAGGCTATTAAGCGCCTTGAGTTTGTGAATAACGCCGCTGCTGGTGATATATCAAAAGTTATAAAATCTGCTGCTGCAAATATTCGTGATAGATTTGAAGAAGAACGCCTTGACAATGATTTGTTATATATTGATCAAATTTTTGTTGATGAAGGAGTTACTCTTAAAAGAATTCGTCCCAGAGCTATGGGAAGAGCAAACAGAATAAATAAGCGCAGCTGTCATATAACAGTTGTGGTTGCCAAACAACAAGACGAAATTGTAACAGAAGAATAGGAAGAACCTTGGGACAGAAAACAAATCCAACAGGATTCAGACTTGGTATCATTCGCGGTTGGGACTCCAACTGGTATTCAGAAGATAGTGAACCTGAAATTTTGTATGAAGACACAAAGTTACGTGAATATTTAAGAACCCGACTCCGAAATGGAGGTCTTTCATCCACCATTATTGAAAGAACTCCAAAACGTATACTTTTGACACTGAAAACATCCCGGCCTGGTGTAATTATTGGAAAGGGAGGTGAACAAATTGAACTTCTCAGAGAAGAATTGAAAAAAATCACAAACAAAGAAGTTCAAATAAATGTGAGTGAAATAAAAAGGCCTGAACTGGATGCCAGTCTTGTAGCACAAAATATTGCCCAACAGCTGGAGGCAAGGGTTTCATTCAGGCGTGCGATGAAAACAGCTATTTCATCTGCCATGAGAATGGGCGCAAAAGGCATAAAAATTAAATGTGCTGGCAGATTGGGTGGTGCTGAAATGGCACGTACTGAACATTATAAAGAAGGAAGAATCCCATTACATACGATCAGGGCAGATATTGACTATGCTAATACAACTGCCAATACAATTTATGGATCAATTGGTGTAACAGTCTGGATTTTTAAAGGTGAAATTATTGGTGATGTGGATTTGACTCCTTCTGCAGAAAGTAAAAAAGAAAGTGAACCACAAAGAAAACGAAGCGGTGGTAGTGACACAAAAACGCGTCGCACACGCCGGCAAAGCAGAAACAAATAAAGAAAGTTAAATTATGCTTGAACCAAAAAGAGTACACAGAAGGCGAGTTCATCGTGATAAACTGAAAGGAAATGCCCAGCGTGGTCATACTTTAGCTTTTGGAAGCTTCGGATTGAAAGCACTTGAGCCGAAATTTATAACTTCCAGGCAAATTGAAGCTTGCAGGGTAACAATAGCACGTACATTACAGCGTGAAGGGCAAACTTTTATAAGAATATTTCCCGACAGGCCAATGACCAAGAAGCCAGCTGAAACAAGAATGGGAAAGGGTAAGGGTGCACTCGATCATTTTATTGCTGTAGTTAAGCCAGGACGTATTCTCTTTGAGATCTCAGGAGTTACTGAAGATAAAGCTCGCGAAGCATTTAGAAGGGCATCAAATAAACTTCCAATTAAAACCAAATTTATAGTCCGGCGTGACTTAAACTGATAATTTCAACAGAGGCTTAGGATGAAAGCACACGAACTAAGAGATTTAACAATAACAGAATTGGAAGCACGCCTTAAAGATGAATCTCAGCTTTTGGAAGATTTACGCTTTAATAAGGCTATTGCAGGGCAATTGGAAAATCCGGCACGGGTAAAATTGGCCCGAAGAGAAGTTGCCCGGTTAAAAACGATTATTAATGAAAAATTAAGTGCTGAGTAAACAAAAAATATGGCACAAACAGAAAGAACACAACGAAGAACAAGAACCGGCAAGGTGATTAGCGACCGGATGAACAAAAGCATAACGGTAGCCGTTGAACGTCAGATTAAACATCCTATTTATGGGAAGTTTATTACCAAAACAACGAAATATATGGCTCATGACGAAACCAATAATGCAAATATTGGTGATACTGTGCTAATTATGTCCACCCGTCCTTTGTCAAAACGTAAATCATGGCGTTTGGTAGAAATACTTGAACGTGCTAAATAAAGAACTTTTTTAGGTAAGAATAATGATTCAAACTCAATCAATATTGAATGTAGCCGACAATAGTGGTGCCAGAAAAGTTATGTGCATCAAAGTTCTTGGTGATTCAAAAAGAAGATATGCACGAATTGGAGATTTAATTTCGTGTTCTGTTAAAACTGCAATACCCGGTGGTAATGTAAAGAAAGGAGAAGTTGTTCTTGCTGTAGTAGTACGAACTAAAAAAGAAGTGAAACGAAGAGATGGCAGTTACATTCGGTTTGACGAAAATGCCGCCGTAATTATTAATAAAGAAAAAGAACCAGTAGGAACCCGCATCTTTGGGCCGGTTGCCCGTGAGTTGCGTGAGAGAAATTTTATGCGCATTGTTTCACTGGCTCCTGAAGTACTTTAAAAAAATTATTTTATGCCACGCAAGTACAATAAACAAAGAAAATTACATGTGAAAAAAGGTGATAATGTTTTGATTATTGCCGGTAACAATAAAGGTGAAAGAGGCCGTGTTTTAGCTGTGTACCCAAAGCGCAATCGTGTATTGGTTGAAGGTATCAACATACGGACTCATCATGATAAACCAACACAGGAAAACCCTCAGGGCGGGCGCTTAAAGAAAGAGGCCCCCGTTCATGTATCAAATGTTATGGTAATTGATCCTACAACGGATGAGCCCACAAGAATAGGAAGAAAACGGCTTGAGGAAGAAGGTGGTGGACGATGGGCCCGGTACGCAAAAACAAGTGGCGAAATTATAGATAAGTAATCTTGAATTAATTATGGCAGAAGCAAGACTCTATAGTATTTACAAAAAAGAAATTATACCGAAACTAACTGAAAAGTTTCAATACGAAAATATAATGGCTGTTCCAAAGTTGCAGAAAATAGTTGTTAATGTTGGAGTCGGTGATGCCATTAATGATGGCAAAATTCTTGATACGGTTGTCGATAACGTTGCCGTTATAACGGGGCAGCAACCTATAAAAACAAAAGCAAAAAAATCGATTTCGAATTTTAAGCTCAGGGAAGGAATGCCGATTGGCTGTAAAGTTACCCTGCGTAAAAAAATAATGTATGAATTTTTAGATCGTTTTATCAACCTTGCATTACCCAGAACAAGAGATTTTCAGGGCGTACCCGATAAAAGTTTTGACGGTCGCGGAAATTATACTCTTGGTATTAAAGAACATACCATTTTTCCGGAAATAGATGTGGACAAGGTAAATAAAATTCACGGTTTGGATATAACATTTGTAACAAATGCGGAATCAGATGAAGAAGCGTATACGCTTTTGAAATTATTTGGTATGCCATTTAAAAAATGATTTTTATAATAAAAGTAAAATAAAGTTATGGCTAAGAAGTCCTGGATAGCACGAAACGAAAAACGAAAAAAAACAGTAGAGAAGTATGCTGAAAAACGCCGGAAAT
>JBHJOO010000018.1:0-3139 GCA_050329675.1 Balneolaceae bacterium | reverse complement strand
CTTTTTGAAGTACTTCAACAAGAAGAACTTGAAGATACTACGCGAATCAATCACTTAAACAAGCTTGCCGGAACACTTATCAAATCCGGTATGATTCCCCGTTCAAGAGTGTATATCATGCAGGCTCTACAGTATTCCAATAGTATTTCCTTTAAAGAAGGATACCTTGAGGCACTAACAAACCTGGCGGATTTTTATTTACACCAGGAAAAAGCGGATTCCGCGCTTATTCCTATTCAGGAGGCATTATCATTAGTTTCAGATGCTGAGAACAGGACAAAGTTTATGAATCTCGAGGCAACTGCTTACCGAATGGCCGGACAGCCGGTTCATGCTCTTGAAATATACAATAAAGCACTTGAGCTGGCTGATTCTTTGTCGAACGAGAAGGCTGCCATTGGCATTCAATTAAACATGGCAACAATTTATAAAACACTCGGAAATTATTCGGCTGCCTACGAAGCCTATTTTAACGGCCTCAAACATGCAGAAAATACCGGCGACACACTGAGATTGGCAATTATCCATAACAATATCGGCGATACTTACAATTCTGAGGGAAAATATGAGCAGGCTCTATATCATTTGAATCTGTCAGAGAATTTAAGCTACAAAATCGATCTCACATCGAATCTCACCCGTGTTTATCTTAATCTCGGTAATACTTATAAACATTTTGGCGATTTCGATAAGGCATTAAATTATTATTCGGCAGCGGCAGAATTATATGAGAAAACAGGGGATATTGCAGGCAGTGCCCGTATTAATTACAATCGTGGTTTACTCGAAATGGAAAGAGGTAATAAAGAGCTTGCACGAGATTATCTTTTGAAATCATTTGAAGAAAGCAGCAATCGTAATATAGCAGAAGGTATTTTTTATTCATCCTTTTCATTGGGCAATCTTGAATTTGATCAGAAAAATTATTCTGAAGCTGATAAATGGTATAATATCGCATTGGATATTGCTGAAAAAATGCAGGCCGGTGCTTTCCGGATGCAGATTTATGAAAAATTATATTTGTTATCAAAAGAAACAAATACATTACAGGCATTACAGTGGCTTGAATCATTAAAGGAACTGACGGACAGCCTTCGATCAAGTGAACGCGACAGAATACGTGCCGAATATGATGCAAGGTTTGAGATGGAGCGGCGTGAACAGGAAAATGAAATGCTTAGTGCTTTGCAAGCTCAGCAACAGTCTCAGCTTCAGTATCAAAAAGTAATTATACTCGCCTCAATTGGCGGTTTTTTTCTGGTACTGTTTGTAACATTTTTACTACTCAGATCAAACAAAATTAAAAAGAGAACCAATTCGGAGCTGCAATTGAAAAATAAACAGCTCAAAAGGCTGAACAGTACGATCAGGGATCAGAACAAGGAGCTTGAGAATCTTGATCATGTGAAAAATAAACTGTTTGCAATTATTGCACATGATCTTCGGGGCCCGTTAAGTTCGCTTCAAAGCCTTCTGTATTTACTCAGAGAACACGATCTTTCCAAAGAAGAATTAAGTGAAATCAGCCATAGCCTTGAAGTAAGTTTACAGGAAAATGCTTCTACTATGGACAATTTACTGGCCTGGGCAAAAGCACAGATGTCCGGAATTACTCTGAATGCCAGGAAATTTGCAGCGAAGAAAAATTTAGACGCAGTGTATTCTCAAATCAGGTTTCAGGCCGATCAAAAGAATGTTTCAATCGAAATTGATGTTGATGAACATATTTTTGTTGAAGCTGATTATGACATGCTTAAACTCATCGTGCGTAATTTAATTTCAAATGCAATTAAATTCAGCAAGAAGGGCGACACAATTACGGTTTCAGCTAAAAAGAAAGAAGAAAAAGTCATTTTTAGTGTACGGGATGAAGGAGTTGGAATATCTGAAGCAGACAAGCACAAGATTTTTGCTTCCATCAACTACACATCAAGAGGAACCGCCAATGAGAAGGGAAGCGGACTCGGATTAAGCCTCTGTAAAGAATTCGCAGAAAAACATGACGGTAAAATCTGGTTTGAATCCAATAAGGGTGAAGGAACTACATTTTATTTTACAATTCCCGCCGCAAAAATAGAAGAGCCTCACGCTGTTTCTTAAAAACAGGGCTGGGTTTTTCTGTCGGGTGAGCGGAGGGACTGTGTCTGTCTCCTGACTGTTTTCCGGGATTGTGGCAGCTGCCCATCTAAAGCATTCGTCAAACATGGCTATGAACAGGTTTTATTCGTTGCATCAATAATCCGCCACCTTTCCAAAGACAACCTCCAGAACCACGAGATCCCTCCATGCGTTCTTCCCGACAGGAATGTATCACAACATTACCGAACTAAACAGGCTGTCGGGAATCACTTAGTCGGGATGACAGGGGCACTTTTTATAATGGGCGGCGTATCCAAGCCATTGTTACACATATTTTTACGCTACGCCGCCAACGCAAACGACCGCTTCGGTCGCGGCGTGGAGGGAACTCCAGTCTGGCTGGTGATGGAAACGCCGTGACTTCCCACCGTCTGCGATTGTCATCCCGGATGCATTACCGGCAACAGATTTTTAAAATGTTGTTTTTTGGCTTTAATCAACTTTTTTTGCCTTTATGAACACACCCCTAAATCCCCTCTCGAGAGGCTGTGAGAAAATAAAGAAACAAGCCTTTAAAACACTCCTTCTATTTGGCCACGAAGTCACGAGGACACAAAGAATCACGAAGGATAGCATTTTGATTTCGTTATACTTCGTGTACCTTCGTGGCTTTGTGTCTTCGTGGTAAAATTGAATGGTCATTTTCTTTGATTAAGTATTTTTTCACAGCCTCTCGAGAGGGGAAGGCTAAGCTTACCTCAAGTTCCGCAAAATGGCGATGTAGTGGCTACAAAATAAGGTTCATTTAAAAGTGATAGAAATAGTTCATGTCATAACTTTTTATATACAAAAATTGGTTGGCTGGTCAATCTTCCTTCACTGTTTTTAAAACAGTAGATCTTAATATATAATCAATGGTATTCACCTATTCAGGGATGAAACCAGCCCCGTTTCGGGGCGGCATATCCGTAGCCCCACAGGTTCACAACGTGAATCTGTGGGGTGCAAGGAGACCGAATTTTAAAGAAGCGCCATAGGCGCGGCATCATTCGAACTCTGA
>JBHJOO010000624.1:0-4397 GCA_050329675.1 Balneolaceae bacterium | reverse complement strand
GGACCCAAGAAAATCCCATTGCCGGTACATGGGTTGCCGATTGTGGCGATCCTTACATGGGAATGAAGCTCGACAGTTTTAACAAGCTCTTTTATTTTAAATACGTTGAAAAAAATTTTTGCAGAAAAGCAGATTATATTACTGTTCCCATTGAAGGGGCCAAAGATGGGTACTACCCTGAGTTCCATGAAAAAATCAGGGTGATACCCCAGGGTTTCAATTTCCATGAAATAGAGATTGACAAGCAAATGTACAGACCTAATGGGATACCGACGTTTGCCTATGCCGGCGGACTGATTCCCGGCGGCAGGGATCCCCAAAAATTTTTGAGCTACCTGGTACAACAAAACCGGGATTATCACTTTATCTTATATACAAAAAGCCGCTCACTTGTTGAGCCGTGGATCAATAAAGGAAAAGGTAAAATAGAAATAAGAGATTATATTCCCAGGGATAACCTTTTGGAGATTTTAAGTAAAATGGATTTTTTGGTAAATATTGAGAACAGTACGTCTTTGCAGCAGCCCAGCAAGCTGATTGATTATTATTTGACCGGAAGGCCTGTACTCTCGGTAGGCAGCAAGCAGATAAATCCGGAAGTTGTGGATCAGTTTCTTAATGAAAACTATGATAACAAGTACGACTACAAAGACATTGATCAATACCGGATTGAGACTGTTTGCAGTAAATTTTTAATGTTGTGTAATGGCAGTGGATCATGAATACAACTTATAAAAAGAACTATTTTTATGCGATGGTTGCATTTTTACTGTCGCCTTTTTTATCGGCTGTAGCTGCATTCCGGAGTTACCGGAGCCCGTGGGCAAAAAACCTGTTCTGGGCTTTTTGTGCTTTTTACGGCTTTACCTTTGCAATCGGTACGGAAAGCCAGGGAAGTGATATCATGCGATACATTACGCAGCTTCAGGATCTTTATGAAGTGGATATGACATTTACGAAAGCCGTCGATTATTTTGCTTACAGCGGTGAAGTGGATATTTTGAGAACGCTCATTGCCGTTACACTATCAAGGTTTACGGATAACCCGGCCATATTAACTCTGATTTATGGGATCATATTCGGATTCTTCTTTTCAAGAAACCTCTGGTATGTAATGGAGCGCCTGGAGGGGAAAATACTCCCGGTCACTATTCTTTTATTAGCCTGTTTTTTTCTTGTAAATCCAATTTGGAAAATTAACGGATTCCGGATGTGGACGGCTGCCCATATTTTTATTTATGGCCTGCTGCCCTATTTATGTGAGGGGAAAAAGAGGGGGATATGGATAGCCTGTTCATCCATACTGGTTCATTTTGCTTTTCTTGTGCCAATACTGCTGCTATTGGGATATATTTTCCTTGGTAACAGGCTTACACTCTATTTTTTCTTTTTTATTTCCACATTTTTTATATCCGGCGTTAATATGACGGTTTTTAATTATTACACTGAAGATTATATGCCGGAAGTAGTACAGGAAAGAACTTCATCATACCGAACAGACAGTGCAGTATCGAAGATGAGCACACCAAGCAGTTCCCAAAGGGTATGGTATGCCAGATGGTACCGAACGGCATTAGAATGGTCTCTGTCAGGGTTTCTTATTATACTTTATTGGAAAAACAGAAAGTTTATACAAAGCCATAAGTCCTGGCTCAGCCTGGTTTCATTTACATTGCTGCTATTTGCTGCCGCAAATATTTTACGATTTATACCTTCTGGTGGAAGATATCTTACATTGGCTTATTTATGTGCACTGCCGCTTTGTATTTTCTATGTGCAGAATATTGCACGGGAAAAAATGCTGAAGCGGTATCTCTATTTGGCAGCGCCCGCACTATTCCTGTTTGCCATTGTTTCCCTCAGGATCGGTTTTTATTCACTCAGTGCAACCTCCATACTTGGAAATCCGCTTATAGCTTTATTTACGGCAGGTGAAAATTACTCGCTGAATGATTTTATCAGGATGTTGCTGTGATTAAAAGACATATTTCCGGTTGAAATAATTTTTACGAAAAACAGATCAAAAAGTATAAGATATGCCAAAAAGGGTTTTTAATATGTTAGATGGAATGGATCATAAAAAATGAAAATTGCCATTCATAAAAAAGATAATGACTTTAGTTCCAGGTGGATTGATTACTGCATTAAAAATCAAATTGATTACAAAATTGTCAATTGCTATTCAAATGATATAATCAATCTGTTGGAGGATTGTGATGCACTTATGTGGCATTTTAATCAGTCAAATCCTAAAGATGTACTATTTGCAAAACAGTTACTCTTTGCATTACAGGCGGCAGGCCTGCAGGTCTTTCCTGATTTTCATACGGCCTGGCATTTTGATGATAAAGTGGGGCAAAAATATCTGCTTGAGGCTGCTGGCGCACCTTTGGTACCTTCCTATGTTTTTTATGATAAAACCACGGCTTTAAGATGGCTTGAGGAAACTTCCTTTCCCAAGGTATTCAAATTGAGAAAAGGGGCCGGCTCTTCGCACGTTAAAATAGTAAAAAACAGAAAAGTAGCCCGGAAATTGGTTAAAAAAGCGTTTAATCGTGGTTTTAGTCAGTACGATAAAATCGGAAACCTGAAAGAACGCATGTATAAGTTTAAAATAGGGAAAGCGGGTCTGATTGACGTCTGCAAAGGAATCCTGCGATTGGGTTTTACAACAAAATTCTCTTCAGTTGCTGGAAATGAAAGAGGATATGTTTATTTCCAGGATTTTATACCGGGTAATGATTTTGATATTCGTGTAATTGTTATAGAAGGAAAGGCATTTGCTATTAAGAGGCTGGTTAGGGAAGGAGACTTCAGGGCTTCCGGCAGTGGCCATGTGTTGTATGAAAAACATCATTTTGATGAAAATACCATTCAGTTCTCTTTTGAAATAGCTGAAAAACTGAATAGCCAGTGCCTGGCTCTTGATTATGTATTTTTAAACGGAAAACCCATGGTTGTCGAAGTTAGTTATGGATTTATAAAAGAAGTTTATTATAAATGTGAGGGATACTGGGACAGGGAGTTGAATTGGCATGAAAAGGCTTTTGACCCACAGGGCTGGATGGTCGAGTGTGTCATCAGGCAGATCTAATCGAAACGAGAAGAGAGGGCTATATGAAAATTGCCATACATCAAAAAAATAATGGATTCAGCAGTAAATGGATTCATTACTGTAAGGAAAATGATATTCCGTTTAAAAAAGTGAACTGTTACCGAAACGATATCATATCTGAGTTATCCGGTTGTGACGGGCTGATGTGGCATTTTCATCAATCGAATCCTAAAGATGTATTGTTTGCCAGACAGCTTCTCTATTCACTTGAATCGGCCGGTTTTCATGTTTTTCCCGATTTTCATACTTGCTGGCATTTTGATGACAAGGTGGGCCAGAAGTATCTGCTGGAGGCTAAGGGTGCTCCTCTGGTCCCGTCGTATGTGTTTTACAGCCGGAAGGAAGCACTTGATTGGATTGACAGAATCCGATTTCCGATCATTTTTAAATTACGGACCGGAGCAGGATCTGCCAATGTGCAGCTGATCGAAAGTAAAAATGATGCGAAAAAATGTATTTATAAAGCTTTCGGGAGAGGATACAGACAGTATGACCCCCTGTCAAATTTGAAGGAACGCTGGCGGAAATACAGGCTGGGAAAAACAGATATGGATGACATGATAAAAGCATGCGCACGGTTTATATACCCTACCGGACATGATCGTGTTGCAGGCAGGGAAAAAGGATATGTCTATTTTCAGGAATTTATTGCGGGAAATGAGTATGATATACGTGTGAATATTATAGACGGGAAGGCTTCTGCGGTGAGGAGAAAAGTACGCCCGAATGATTTCCGGGCTTCTGGCAGCGGTGAGATTGATTATGATATGAACAACATACCGCTTGAAGCTGTTGAAATTGCATTCTCTTTGACAGAGAAGCTGAAATTTCAATCGATGGCGTATGATTTTGTAATGGATGGGAATAAGCCAAAGATTGTAGAGTTAAGTTACGGATTTGGATTTCTGCCTACGGATTTTAAAACAGGCTACTGGGATTCGGATTTGAATTTTCATGAAGGAGCCTTTAACCCATTTGGATGGATGGTGGACGGGTTTGTGAAACAGATTCAAAAAAAATCCAAGACGATAAAAACTCCGTGAGACTCTGTGCATCAATCTGTGATACTATGTGGTTCAAAACCTGAACGACCTATCCAACGCCAGCATATTTATAATCTTTCCAGGATTTAACCACAGATTCGCACAGAGTACGCCGCAGATTCACACAGAGTAATTTCGTACTGATTCAAATGAGAGGAATTTCATTTTTTTGACTGATTCAATGTGTTACTTTAAAAATGGATAAGTTTGGAATACAGTTAAATAAAAGAACGTAACTA
>JBHJOO010000414.1:0-3129 GCA_050329675.1 Balneolaceae bacterium | reverse complement strand
GTTAACCCATAAGATCGGACAAGGAGACCTTTTTTTGTAGCCACCCACCGGTGGGTGGCTACAACTCCCTCAGACACACAAATCTGGACAGTGCTCATTATTTTGGAGAACGGGCCAGTTATGTGACAGAAGCGGAAGCCATAGATTATGTGGCCGGATACTGCATCCATAACGACTACAGCGAACGTGAATTTCAGCTGGAGCGGGGTGGGCAGTGGGTGAAAGGCAAAAGTTGTGATACCTTTGCTCCGATCGGTCCTTTTCTGGCAACCAAAGAGGAAATTGAGGATGTAAACAATCTTGGGCTTTGGCTTAAAGTAAATGGAGAAATCAAACAAAAGGGCAATACCCGAAATTTTATTTTTGGTATTCCCTTCCTGATCAGTTACATCTCCCGTTTTATGACCTTATTGCCCGGGGATATTATCTCTACAGGTACACCTGCCGGTGTTGGACTTGGTTTTGACCCGCCCCAATATTTAAAACCCGGGGATATTGTAGAACTTGGCATCGATGGTCTTGGGGTATCACGCCAGAAATTAAAAGCATTTATATAATGATTTAAATCTTACAAAAATATAAATACTTTTGGGAAAAATTTTTTTATAAAAAACTGTTAAAGACTTCATCACCTGCAAAACGGGCATTTACTCCCAGCAATCTCTCAATCCGGAGTACTTCGTTCCATTTAACCATCCGCTCCGACCGGCTGAAAGAGCCGACTTTCAATTGGCCGGCGTTTACGGCCACAGCGAGATGAGATATAAAAGGATCTTCTGTTTCACCGGATCTGGCAGATATAACCGGTCTCCATCCTATCGACTGTACATATCTTATGCAATCCAGCGTTTCCGAGACCGTACCTATTTGATTTAATTTAATCAGTACGCTGTTAGCCAGATTCATTTCATACCCTTTCCGAACCCGGTTCCTGTCGGTTACGAATAAATCATCCCCGATAATTTGAAGTTTTTTGCCAAATTTTTGGGTCAGCTTTGTCCAGTTTTTGTGATCTGTTTCAGCAAACGGATCCTCGATAGAAATAATCGGATAGGTTTCACACCAGTCCGATATCAGTTGGTAAAATTCATCTGGAAAGAATGATTTTTTCTCCAGATCCATGTGGTACTTCCCATCGGAAAATAGTTCTGAAGCAGCAATATCAAGTGAGAGATAAACGTCTTTTCCCGGCTGATATCCGGCCGACTCAATCGCTTTCAAAATCACTCTGAACACATCTTCGTGATTGTCAAAAACAGGCCAGTACCCACCTTCGTCTGCAACGCCGGCCAGCCTGTTTTCCATGCTCAGAATCTCACCACACTCCCTGTAAATATTGAATGTCATTTCCAGGCACTGTTCATAATACGTTGCTCCCATACAGATAATCATAAAATCCTGGACGTCAATTCTGCCGGCCGAATGGGCTCCCCCGCCTATCAGTTGAATTTCGGGGAGCGGGAGCAGATTACCTTTGCCTCCGGTCAGACTTTGAAACAAGGGAAGTTGTCGTGCTTTTGCCGAGGCTCGTGCCACCGCCATGGAGACTCCCACCATTGCATTGGCTCCAAGTTTGATCTTGTTTGGAGTCCCATCCAATTCAATCATTAGCTGATCAATCTGTTTTTGCAGTTGCACATCAATACCTCTGAGAATCGGGCTTATTTTCTTCCTTATATTGTCGATCGCCCGATTAACGGACATTCCCCTAAAACGTTCCGGTATATTGTCTCTTAACTCCAGCGCTTCATACTTTCCGGTTGACGCCCCCGAGGGTACGATGGCGGTTGCTTTTACGCCATTACTCAATTCCACTTCAACTTCAATAGTAGGCATGCCCCGCGAATCAAATACTTGCCAGGCATCCACAGCATTAATTTTCAACGGTGAGAGAATTTAGTTTTGATTTCCATTGTTGATTGAGTTGGGCCTGGTGAAACACCCTGCCGGGAAGCATTTTATGGACAAAGGATCGAACCGCCTCTTTCATCTCCTCGTTCAAGTATTCAACGGGAGATTTCCCATCGACTCGTGCCAGCATAAGCATCAATAATAGCCTGCCGATTCGTTCTTCTAACTCGGACATTGTTTTCTTCCCCCTTTTTTCAAAATAAACACTCCAGAATACGCTTGATAAATCAGGCAGATGCCCAATTTTTTCATGATGAAATAACATCTTTAAGTACAAATGATTCAGAAAGAAAGCAACATCAAATGCCGGATCTCCGTACCATGCTACTTCATGGTCCAGAAGAACAAGTCTATCGGGACAAACCATTATATTTTTTGGGCTGAAATCACCGTGTACCAGCGCCTCACAGGTATTTTTCAGCCGCCGGGCTTCTTTAAAAAATTCCGCTTTCAATTCAGGATGCCGTCCCCCCGTTGTGAGTAAGTAAGGTTCGATTCTCAGGCTTTGGAATGCCGATGTTGTATTAAAAGCCTTTTTCGCCTCCCGGTCATTCCGGGAGTGCGTATGGATGGTGGCCATCAGTGCGGCAGCTGATACTGCATATCGGGACTCCCACTGCCCGTCCAACAGCAGCTGCTTCCAGTTTTTAAAGGATTCATCCAAAAATTCCATAACAAAAAACTGATGATTGGGATCGAAATAATATAATTCAGGAACAGCTTCCGGTGCAAAATCCCTGACATATCGCATAAATCGTTGTTCAGTAACATTTCGGGAAGTGTCGGCGTACCAGTCATCTTTCACTTTCAATTTAGGACGGGCTTTTTTGACGACGTATTTATTTTTGCCTTCTGTAATCAGATAGATATCTGAAGATACACCTCCCTGAAGTGGTTTTAATTTAACATTCCTGTTTTTGAGAATCCCATTCTTTAACATTGAGGAGACTATAAATTCTTTATCTGAAATCATCAGACCAAATTAAAATTTAATGGGATAAATAAAATCCAATCTCAATTTGTAATATAGAATTAAGCGAAACATTCTTACGTTCTGAAAAATTGAGAACTGATAGTTGTTTTTTCAAATTAATTGTGCGGCATCCTTATCCAAAAAAAGTCTTGCATTTCCATGCTTACGTAAAATTGTAGATGGCCATTCTGTTGAAACAGGATGAAATATTGTTTTTGAAACCGCTTTAGCTTTTGAAGCCCCCG
>JBHJOO010000029.1:0-3703 GCA_050329675.1 Balneolaceae bacterium | reverse complement strand
TTTCCCGCAATTTCCTGTAGCTTGTTACAATCCATCTTGAACCTGTACGATACTTATCCGCTCTTTTTTCAATAATATTTAAATTCTTTTTGATATCACCCTCCTTTATATTCATCATTTGAAGGCCCTTTTCGGCTCTCGGAAGAAGCTCTTCAAGGATTAATGATCTTGCCGACATCAATTCACCGTTCCAGATCATTCCGCTCTGTATTCCCCACATGGCTGCTTTATAAAAATTCTCTTTGGCATCATCAAAATTTGTTTTATTCCAAATTTCACTGCAATTATCCGGCGGATTGCTCATCAGCCCTGCCCAAAATGTAAAATTGGCAATTTCATCTTTTATCGTCGGGCCGGATGGCAGATAACGGTTTTCAATTCGAAGGTGTGGCACACCATCTGATATCCCGTAACACGGCCTGTTCCACTTATATATGGTTCCGTTGTGCAGGCGAAGTGCATCTAATGTCGGAATTCTTCCATTTTCCAGCTCAACCAGTGAATCTTTCTCAATATCCGTCATAAACAGAATGGTATGACGGGCAATGTCATTTTTATATACATCCGTTACACTGTTAATCCAGCGGTTTCCAAATGTAACGCGTTGTTGTCTTTCCCTTAAATGATATCCTTTACCGCGGGTATCGATACTTTGCTGGAAAAGCGGAATCCGGGTTTCAGCCCAAAGTTGTTTTCCAATCAACAGGGGGGAATTGGCACAAACCGATAAAACCGGGCCCGACAGCAACTGCGCCCAGTTATACAAATCAACAAAGTTTTTGGGCTCAACCTGGTAATGACATTGAAAACTGGTATTGCACGCTTCAAAAAGAATATTGTTATGAGTCAGTATCAGTTCATCCACACCGGTAATATTCAGTTCAAAATCACCACCCCGCAAATCTGACAGAATTTGACTGAGGGTTTCGTATCGCGGCCGTGGTGTAAGGTAATTAATCTGGACTGCTCTGTAATCAATGGAAGGTAAAATACCTGTCAATATTATTTTTTCACCAATTTTAGATACCTCATCAGTAGCTATTTGAAGCAATTTTTTAAGCTGTGTTTCTATTTTTGTGAAACAATCTCCCTTTAGCTCAAATGGATCCAGGTTAATTTCCAGATTATAGCGGGCAAGTTCGGATGTAAAATGCGGATCAGTGATTTTATGCAGAATATCCGGAGCACTTTTCGATGGTTTAAAATATTTGTCAACAATACAGAATTCCTGTTCAGCTCCAACACGTTTCTTTCCTTTTTCAATCAGATCTTCCTTAATCATTCGGTCAATCGCTTCAACATCATGCAGCAGATGCTTTAGGAATTTTTTTCTCGATTCAGGATCTTTGGCTATTGATAAGTTTTGTTCACCCATTTTTGGCTGTTAAAAATTAATATTTCGTTTTGATTGTTACATCTATTTTTTACTATCCGAATGAATCATCTTCAGTAATCTTGCAGTAATTGTCATGAAGTTTTGCTCCGTTATGACACCAATCACACGATTATTTTTTACTACCGGCAAACAGCCAATTTTATTTGAAGCCATGATCTCCATGGCCTCCATAATCGATGCCTCCGGATGAATAGTTATAGGATTTTTAAGCATTACCTCTTCAACACATTTTTTTACTTTTTCACCTTGATGTACGCATTTACTATACTCATTGTATATCATTCTCATCGAAATCAGCCCGACAAGATGTTTATTATCATCTTCGACAGGTACATAACGAATTCGTCTCCAATCTATTAAGTTTGTGACAAGTTCGATGATATCATCTTTTTCTACTGTAAAAAGATCTGTGGTCATAAATTCCTCAACCAAAAGATTTGAAGGCTGCCATACCTCCAGGTCTTCAGGTTTTGCCAGGCCCCATTTATGAACCGGTTCTCCCTTTTTTTGATTTTTAATCATCGCATTTGTAACCGCCGTTAATGACTGCTCTCGCGGCATCTCTTTGATCATCGATCCGTAAGACTTAATCGTCCAGTAACTACCCGTTTGAGCTGATTCAGCCCTCTCTTCAATAATATTCATATACGTATCAATATCACCCTTATCTATCCCGCAATTCATTAATCCCTGTTTTGATAATGGAACAAACTCCTTTTTTATGAGATCTACGGCAGTATAGCGCTTATCGTTTACCCATCGAAATTTTGTATCAAGCCCCAGTTTTGATGCTGCAAAAAAATTCATTTTTGCAGTGTCAAAATCAAGAACGTTTGAAATATCAGGATATTCATCCCCCATGCCATTCAACAGTCCAAGCCAGAAAGCCGCATTTGCCATTTCATCGGTAACCGTTGGGCCTGATGGAAATATTCTGTTTTCAATGCGAAGGTGTGCCTTACCCCCACTTATTCCATAACACGGCCTGTTCCAGCGGTAAACCGTACCATTGTGAACCTGTAGCGCCATTAAATTGGGTGGTTTTCCATCCTCGATCATTTTTTCAACATCCTCGCTTACATCAGCACTTAAAATAACACGGTACCGTGCAATATCCTCTTTATAAATTTCCAGAATGCTGTCTTTTAGCCAGTCATTACCAAAGGTTACCCTCGGGCTGCTGTCCCGGAGATGATCACCAACCTGCCTGGTATCAACGGATTGCTGAAAAAGTGCAATTCTTGTTTCGTGCCAAAGGCGTTTTCCAAATAAGATTGGTGAATTTACAGCTACAGCCAGAACCGGTCCAGTTATTGCCTGGGCGTAATTATACTTTTGAACAAACTCTTCCGGTTTTACCTGAAGGTGAACCTGGAACCCTGTATTACAAGCTTCAAGAAGAGGAGAATCAAACCGCATCAGGAGTTCGTCCATTCCTTGTATACGCAAGTCGTATTCATTGCCCCGCAAATTATTAATCGCATCACACAACGCTTTGTAACGGGGCAGTGGTGTGAGATTTTTCATATCCAGATCTGATTTCCGGATCGTAGGTAAAACTCCAGAGAGCACAACATCGCCATCAAATTCACGGACTGCCTTTCTGAGTTTCTCAATTTTTATCAGGATATTCTCTTCCATGCGCGAGAGGCATTTACCCGAAAAATCAAGTGGATCCAGGTTCATCTCAATATTAAAGAGAGCGAGCTCAGTGGTAAAACTGTCATCTTTCAGCTCCTCAATCACCTGCATTGAAATCGGGGCCGGTTTTGCATTTTTATCTACCAGGCATAATTCCTGCTCAGCTCCGATGCGGGTACGGTCAATTTCAAACCAGCCCTCATTAAGCATACGCTCCATTGCCCTGATATCTTTCAGCAGATATTGAATAAAATCCTGTACCTGTTCCCTGGTTTCAGCAAGTTTAACTCTTTCTTCACCCATAAAATCAAAATTTGATCTGATTAAAAATGGCTAATGGATAATAATTGAATTTATTTGGGATAAAGCAAATGGTTTTTTTAGGTATGAGCGGAATGGCGTGTTATTGCGGTATGAATTCCCGACAGTAACATGTTCAGAACTTCTGACTCAATGTAAAAGTTCAAGTTGCGATTTTGTAGATGCATCAGATTTGTACCGGGTTAGTTGTTAGTGGTTTGTGGTATGTTGTTTGTTGTTTGTAAATTGTAAATGCCTAAATATGGTTGACGTTTTTAGTTAACGTTTAACATTTTGGTCGCCGTTAACGGCGACCAAATTTTGACGCGATAATCAGGGTAGCTACCCTGATTACGTTCTTTGACA
>JBHJOO010000383.1:0-2210 GCA_050329675.1 Balneolaceae bacterium | reverse complement strand
AAAAAAACATGTGGCATTCCATCCGTTTGGTTCGCAGCAGGTTTATGATATCGGCCCGGATTTCTTTTGTATTCTCAGGAGTGATCCAGATGAGACGGAAAAGGTTCTTGTTCTGTGCAATGTAACCAATTCCGCCCGGCAGATTGAAATTAAGGAAACGGAACTACCGGTGGATTCGTCGAAAACTTACAGTGACGTTATATCAGGCCAGGAACGGATCCGCAATGGCAAAGCTACTCTTCTTCCATTTGATGTTCTTTGGATTGTTCTTTAGTCTTTATATTATGGAACGCGGATGACACGGATCAGGGGGATGAACGCGGATAAAAGATGTGTGTATTCATAATAATCACAGAACTCCTGACTTAACGTAAAAGTTCAAGTCGCGATTTTGTAGTTGCATCAGATTTGTAGCGGGGTATTTCGTTTTGGTTTGGTTGAGTAATTCAGGAGTTATTTCAAAGGCATGGTTCATTCCTGAATTGGCTTGGCTGTAGGTGGATACGGTCCGGGATATTGTTGGTGGCAGTGTAGGTTTTTTCTAAATCAAGCTGTGAACGAGGAGGTTCCTCCGCTCATCCGACAGTGTAAATACCTTGCTTGTTGCATAAACATTTCCTGTCGGGATCGGTGGCCTTACACCCGCTCAATTTAACCAAAATTGTCAACGAATTACCTAACATCTACAGGAATGACAGGCTTCGCTTTATTCAAGGGCGGCGTATCCAACCCACTGCTGCGCCAAATTTTGGCGCTACGCCGCCTGCCAGGATTCATCCATAGCTCGCGGCGCGGGAAAAGCGTTGTTTTGGCATAGAACCGCCGTGCCGCGAATTGCCCCAAAACGCCGTTGTCATCCCGACCGATCCCGACAGGCTGTAATTTACAAATAGGGCTGGGTTTTGTTCTGTCGGGTGAGCGGAGGGATCTCCCTCCCTGATTGTTGCGCGGAGTTGCATTTGCATAACAGACAATTTTTGACAAATTGCGACTTTCTGTTTTACGTAGCAATCTATGTAACCCCTTGTTTTTTTTAATATAGAGTCAGGAGTTCTGAATCAGCGAACATCCGCACAATCTGCGTTTATCTGTGTTCCATCAAAGAATACGCAACGGACTTCCGCGCCACCTACTGTCCCATGGTATAGTCTTCATTCGCACGTATCGATGTATTGATTTCGACACTGATTCCTTTCTCATTCGAATCCCCTGTTAAAGTGTGGTTTCTTTCCGTGCGAACTTCAAAAGCAACTTTATCCCTTCGGTAGTAACGTTTTTGATAATAGATGGGTTTATCGCTGATGGTGTACGAAATCCTTTCTATGAGAACAAGCGGAATTCCGGTTTCAATGCTTAAATGTTCTGCAAGTGATTCATCGCTCAGGGCAGCGTCAATTCTGTAGCACCCTTTCAAAATAGGGATTTCATATTCACTCTCAAGAATTTTAAAAATGGTTGATTCTTCCAGATCGTGCCCTTCAAGCAGCTGCCCATAAAACAGGGGCATCCAGGTAATATCAAACGCAACCGGCTCACCGTTTCCTAATCTTACCCTTTCAATTTTCACTACCTTTTTTAGGTTCTTGAGGCTCAGAATGGCTTCAACGCGCTCATCGGCATCGGTTTGCGAAAATGAAATCAGTTTGGAAGATACATTCAATCCGGATCCGGCCATTTCTTCCATAAAATCGTTCAGGGTTGCAAATGACTGGTGCGACCGCTGATCACTCACAAAAGATCCGATTCCCTGGCATCGGTAAATTACCTGCTCGTTTTCAAGAGTTTGCAGAGCTCTTCGTACCGTCACCCGGCTTACATTAAACTTCTCACTCAAATCGCTTTCGGAGGGGAGTTTTTCATTGGGAAGAAAAAGATTTTTTTCAATCTGTTTTCGAAGCCAATCACTGATTTGTTTATGATAAGGTGTTCCGTCTTTCAGCATATCATTTATTTTGGACAAAAATCCATTTACAGAAGGAAGATAGGGATAGGTGGGTTGAATATCAATACCTGTAGTGACAAGTATGTTTCAGTAGGCAGTAGGCAGTATGTAATGAGTAGTAAATAGTATGTAGTATGTAGTAGGTAGAATGTAAATGCCTAAATATGGTTGACGTTTTTAGTTAACGTTTAACATTTTGGTCGCCGTTAACGGCGACCAAATTTTGACGCGATAATCAGGGTAGCTACCCTGATTACGTTCTTTGACA
>JBHJOO010000594.1:0-4844 GCA_050329675.1 Balneolaceae bacterium | reverse complement strand
TGGCCCAAACCGAACAGGTTACCGGCCTTCATGAGAATATTCCAGGGATTCATGCTTTTACCAATGCAACTATTTACGTAACTCCGTCCCGTGTTTTAAACAATGCGACACTGGTGATCCGTAATGGAAGCATAGAAGCGGTGGGGAGAAATGTAACACCTCCTGCAGATGCCCGAATTTGGAATTTGGAGGGAAAAACAATTTATCCCGGATTTATTGATCCTCACACTTCTGTTGGCATGAATGATCCGCGTGAAGAACTGGATCGCGGAGCCCTTTCCTGGAATCCCCAAATCCGTTCTCAGCTTACTGCATTTAAAGAATATAAAACTGAAAAAGACGGGGCAGGCGATCTGCGGAATCAGGGTTTTACATCTGCCGTATCCGTACCACCATTGGGAATATTCAGGGGGCAGCCTGCAGTGATGAGTCTTGGCAACGGACCTGTGTCCGACAGGGTTATCAAGCCTGATGTTGCCCAATCAGTCACTCTAAGAAATAACAGGGATTTTGGCTTTGTTTATCCCACATCACCCATTGGCGCCATTGCCCTAATCCGGCAAACCCTGCTTGATGCAGATTGGTATCAGCGTGCGCACAATGTGTACAATTCAAATCCTGGCGGATTAAACCGCCCTGAATCCAACGCGGCCCTTGAAGCACTCATACAAGCCGTAAACAGAGAACAGCCTCTCTATTTTGAGACAGTAAACGAAGAAGAGTATCAGCGGGCACTCCGTATAGCAGATGAGTTTAATATCACAACTTGGATCCGGGGAAGCGGCCATGAATACAAAATTTTAGAACTGATAAGCAGAAGTGAAATACCACTTGTCCTGCCACTGGCATTCCCGGAGAAGCCAAAGGTAAAAACCCCGGAAGAGGCGCTCAACCGGAGCTTGTCGGAACTTCGCCATTGGTATCTGGCTCCTGAAAATCCTTCGAGGATCGCAGCGGCAGGTAAATCATTTTCATTCACAACAGATGGATTGGATGATCTGAAAGATTTCCTACCAAATCTTCGGAAAGCTGTTCAGCTTGGCCTGGATTCTGAAACGGCACTTGCCGCACTGACTACAAATCCGGCATCAATGCTTGGAATCAGCAACACTCATGGCACTCTCGAAAGAGGTAAAGCCGCCAACTTTATTATTGCTGATGGCAATCTTTTCGATACAAAATCTAAAATACTTGATGTTTGGGTAGATGGTGAACGCTTTAGAATCAATCATGCACCAGATGTTGATCCCCGGGGTGAATGGCAAATAGTAAGTTCAGACGGATCGGTTGATGGCGTTTTACAAATTAAAGGTAAACCTGAAAAATTAAACGGTTCGATTACAATTGACAATAAAGAAATCGATCTGAAAACTGTATCATTCCGTGATCAGTCTCGCCGTTTCAGAGCCGATTTTCCCGGTGATACACTTGGCATTGAAGGGCCTGTTAGAATTTCAGCATCTTTATCCATCGCGGGAGAGGAGCTTCACGGCTGGGCAGAGATTTTTGACAGAGGCCAAACTGAATGGAGCGCCGTGCGAACATCGGCAGCAGAACCGGATTCAGATAAAAATGAAATTAAAACAACCGGCCGTGATTTAAGTTTAACCGACATTCGCCCTGCCATGGAATATGGGCGCGAAGCCATACCTGATCAGCCCGAAATCCTGTTAATCAGAAATACAACCATCTGGACAATGGGGAGCGATGGTATTCTTCAAAATGCTGATCTGTTAATCAGAAGAGGTGAAATTGTTGAAGTTGGGCATAATATTCGAGCACCGCGCAATGCTCAAATTGTTGATGCAGCAGGGAAGCATGTTACACCGGGTTTAATCGATGCCCATCTCCATTCCGGAACAGATGGTGTTAATGAAGTTGGAAATGCCATTGTTCCCGAAGTGCGTCTGGGTGATGTGCTCAACATAAACAATATCTGGATGTACAGACAGCTGGCCGGCGGCCTCACAACTGCGCACGTTATGCATGGTTCAGCCAATCCGATTGGTGGCCAAAACCAGCACATTAAAATGCGTTGGGGATCCCTGTCCGATGAACTCAAATTTGAAGGGGCACCCCGAACCGTAAAATTTGCCCTGGGTGAAAATGTAAAACGGGTTGGAACCGACCGTTATCCTGAAACACGGATGGGTACTCAGCAAATTATAGCTGACCACTTCAGGGCAGCGCGTGATTACCAGGCCCGGTGGAATGAGTGGGAAAGAAGCGGCCAGGGAATTCCGCCCCGCCGCGACTTGCGAATGGAGGCACTCGTTGATATTCTTGAAGAAGATATTTTAATTCAGTCTCACAGTTACCGTCAGGATGAAATCCTGATGCTGGCCCGGTTAGCTGAGGAATTTGATATAAAAGTGAAAGCATTTCACCATGGCGTTGAGGCCTATAAAGTTGCTCCCGAGCTTGCAGAAATGGGAGTTGGGGCTGTTATTTGGTCTGACTGGTCATCTTTTAAAATTGAAGCTTATGATGCTACCAATTTCAATGCAAGATTATTGCATGAAGCCGGCGTTCTGACATCTCTCCACTCCGATAACAGTCAGATTGCGGCACGCATGAACTGGGAGGCTGCCAAAATGGTAAGAACAGGCATGGATCCTGAAGATGCCCTTGCACTTGTAACAATCAACACGGCAAAAATATTAGGTATTGATGAATGGGTAGGTTCTCTTGAAGCCGGCAAAGATGCAGATTTTGTGATCTGGAGTGGTGATCCATTGTCAACATTTACAAAGGCAGAACAGACCTGGGTGGATGGCAGAAAACAGTTTGATCTGGAAGAAGATAAAAGAATGCGCAAAATGATTGAAGAAGAACGTACTAAATTAATCAGCCTGATTCTGAATGAGGATTAAAAATACACCTGTTTCCATATAAATTAATAAATACTTTACTGCAATTAACCTGAATCAACTATGAAATTTTTTGAATTAAATTCCAAAATGTTATCACAACTTTTACCGGATCAATTAAGAATTATCTCTTACAAAAAATCAGTTGCTGGTAGTTTGCTATTAATTCTTTTATTGTCCTTTCAATGGAATACAGAATTACAGGCTCAGATTCCGGCTCCAACTCAGGAAAATCCGGTAGCTCTAATTGGGGGTACCATTCATCCAGTTGCCGGTGAGGTTGTTGAAGACGGAACCATCCTTTTTGAGGATGGCGTGATCACAGCTATTGGTACGAATATACAGCTGCCTGCCGGTACAGAGCGTGTAAATATAACCGGTAAACATGTATATCCGGGATTAATTGACGCCTATAGTCAGATCGGTTTATTTGAAATCGGTGCTGTGAATATGACAGTGGATCTCAATGAACAGGGAAGGATTAATCCCAATGCAAAAGCAGAAGTCGCATTTAATCCTGAAAGCCGTCATATCGGTGTTGCTCGATCAAGTGGTGTGCTTGTAGCCGTTTCATTACCCGGCGGCGGATTGATATCAGGGCAATCGGCCGCTATGATGCTCGACGGATGGACCTGGGCAGAAATGGTTATTAAATCCGGCGCCGGTCTTATTGTGAACTGGCCATCACCGGGTAACGAAGATGATTATGATAAGGAACTTCAGGAGTTGAAAGATTTCTTTGCCAATGCACGTGCCTACCAGACTGCTGCCAGAGCTTCGGAAGGGAACCAGGCACAAAGGCAAGATTTTGATATAAGGCTGGACGCTATGATTCCGGTTTTGGAGGGAAACATTCCTGTTATTGCAAGCGCCAATGATTTACGTCAGATTCAGGATGCCATAACCTGGTCCGAAGAAGAAAATATACGATTGGTAATCCTTGGCGGGCGTGATTCGCACTTGGTAGCCAGTCACCTTGTACAAAAAAATATCCCGGTAATTATAACTTCCGTGCTTACTTCTCCATCCAGGATGTGGCAATCATACGATTCTGAATACAGCCTGCCGGCCAAATTAAGTGAAGCGGGGGTAAACTTTGCACTTGCCGGAACTCCCTCGGCTGCAAATGCCAACCGTTTAGCCTTCGAAGCTGGTGCAGCAGCAGCCTTTGGCCTTTCGGAAGATGAGGCACTTCGTGCAATCACCCTTTCCCCTGCCAAAATACTTGGATTTGATGACCGGGTTGGCTCACTGGAAACAGGCAAAGACGCAACACTTTTGATAACCACAGGAAATCCGATGGAATATAACTCCCAGATTGAACAGGCTTACATTCAGGGGCGTAAAATTGATATGAATGATGCCCACCGTCAATTTTTTGATAAATATCGGGAAAAAATACGCCAGAAAACCAACCAGGGCAGCCGATAAATAAATTTTCTGCTTGACTAATTCCACCGCATTTATATATTAAATTTATATCGTGTATTCCTGGTTTACCGGATTCTAAATATGCGGAGAGATTTATGCGAAGATTTGTTTTTTCAATA
Organism: Balneolaceae bacterium; assembly: GCA_050329675.1. Lineage (GTDB taxonomy): Bacteria > Bacteroidota > Rhodothermia > Balneolales > Balneolaceae > CAYVBJ01. The sequence goes on along the minus strand of JBHJOO010000594.1, from coordinate 424 downwards.
ATTTTTTTCGGTTTTACATTTTCCCTTCTTCAAGAGCCAGTTTCAGCCCAAAACGTGGTTAGCTCTTTGATTGAAGGCAAAGTAACCAATAGTGAAACCGGTATGCCATTAAGAGGAGCCCATGTTTTTATATCTGGTACAACTATTGGCACGGCAACCAATGCTGCCGGACGTTACCGCCTTCGTGGAATACCTCCTGGAAATCAACGCCTCGCCATATCAATGATCGGCTATAACAGAGTTACAATTGACACTCTTATACATTCAGGATCAACAAATGAAATTAATATTAAGATGAAACCTGCTGTCTATGAATTAAGCCCGTTGTTTGTTGGCAATCTTGACAAAAAATGGGAAAGACGGCTGGACCGCTTTTATGATCTATTTATTGGTGAATCGGAACGTGCTGACTCTGTTAAAATCA
>JBHJOO010000558.1:0-2100 GCA_050329675.1 Balneolaceae bacterium | reverse complement strand
GCAGGTAATTATGAAATCACTTTTGACGCATCACGTTTATCGAGTGGTGTCTATCTAATCATTTAGATCAGATGTAACCATATTAAATTAATATCAATAAATTATGAATCTAATCATTGTGGAAAACAGTATTTATCTATAAATTTCATCCCTGAATAATACTTTACAATTTCTCTTATGCATTGGCTTTTTGTGCTTTCGGAAGTTTAAGCAGGACGAGTCTTATTAAAAATTTCCATGAACTCAAGTAAAGGGAGTAATGAGAAATGAGGTGACACAACTTCTCATCGCCTCAAAGGAGGGCGATCGTAATGCAATCGATAAACTGTTTCCGTACGTCTTTGATGAATTGCGAAACATTGCACGACGGCAACTTTCTCGTGAACGAAATGATCATACCCTCGATTCAATAGCCCTGATCAGTGAAGCCTATTTGAAACTGGTCCATCAAGAAAAACTCACCTGGCAGAACAGGGCTCATTTCTTTGCTATCGCATCACGATCGATGCGAACCATTTTGATTGATTACGCACGTTCCCGTAATGCAGCCAAAAGGGGTGCAGGTGTAGAGCCGGTGTCCATTGAAGAGCTATCCATATCTCTTTCCGAGGAGCAGGCCGACCACCTTCTTGAATTAGATGAAGCATTGCAAAGGCTCGAAGAAGTGAATGAAGAGGCAGCCAGAATCGTGGAGTACAAATATTTTGGCGGATTGACCACGGAAGAGACTGCCTCTGTGTTGAGCTTGAGTGTAGCCACAGCCAGAAGAAGATGGGATTTTGCCAAAGCCTGGCTCAACAAGGAACTCTCGAAAGAGGATGTATAGTGAACAATCAGCAACGCATCCGTCGTATTAGCGAGCTTTATGAAGCAGCTCTTGAACTTGAGCTCGGCAGAAGGGAGGAATTTCTGCAATCCGAATGCGCCGGTGATTCGGAGTTGAAAAGTGAAGTGGAATCACTGCTACAGGCAGGTAATGCCGCTTCTACCGAGCATTTGTTTCCTCCGCTGTTCAGGGAGAAAGAGGAACCCAACCTTGTTGGGCAGCAGGTCGGTGCTTACAGGATTCTTCAAGAAATTGGTTCGGGCGGAGTAGGCGTGGTTTATCTTGCAGAACGCATCGACGGAGAGTTTCGAAGACGGCTGGCACTGAAAGTTGTAAAACGCGGAATGGATACCAAAGATATATTGAGTCGTTTTCTGCATGAGAGGCAAATTCTTGCAGGCCTCGAGCATCCGAATATCGCCCGTCTTTATGATGGGGGAGTGACCGGAGATGGCAGGCCCTATTTTGTTATGGAATATGTTGAAGGGATGTCGCTGACTGAATATTCCGACCGGCACAGGCTGACGCTGGAGCAACGGTTACTACTTTTTCAAAAAATCTGTTCAGCCGTACAATATGCACATCAGAATCTGGTTGTTCATCGCGATATCAAACCGGGCAATATCCTGGTGACGGCCGGTGGTGAGGTCAAACTTCTTGATTTTGGTATTGCAAAATTGCTCAGGCCGGAAATGGCGGGATATTCTAAAATACCGCATACCCGCACGGGGTATCGGTTGATGACACCTGAATATGCAGCACCCGAACAGGTGCGTGGCGAAGCTGTTAATACAACAACGGATATCTATGCACTCGGCGTACTGCTGTATGAGCTGTTGACCGGCCATCGGCCATTACGGTTAAAAAGCCGGTTCCATAAAGAAGTGGAGAGGATCATTTGCGAGGAAGAACCGACCAGACCGTCTACTGTGATTACAAGGAAAGAAGAAATAGAAACAGTTGAAGGCAAACAACTCATTACGCCTGAAAGTGTATGCGAGGCACGAAAAACAAAAGTGGATGTGCTCCGCCGCAAGCTAAAAGGTGATCTGGACAATATTGTAATGATGGCGATGCGAAAAGAGCCGGCACGCCGATATTCGTCTGTCGAACAGCTTTCCGGGGATATCGACAGATACCTTAAAAACATGCCGGTCGTTGCGGGTAAAGATACCTTTGCATACAGATTCGCCAAATTTGTCAGGCGCCACAGGAGTGCTGTAACCAGTGCTGTCATAGTATTTCTGGCTCTGATTACCGGTTTGGGTGTGGCA
>JBHJOO010000047.1:0-7281 GCA_050329675.1 Balneolaceae bacterium | reverse complement strand
GTCATCAATCAGCCGCGCCACATTCTTGAACTCATAGGTTTCGCCTTCCGGCAGTTCAATCACCGATCCGGCCGCCAGCTTGTTGTTCTCTTTCAGTACTTCCCATCGTGCCAGCGGCGGAACCCAAAACACGTTTTTGGCCACGTAGTAATCCCGCACTTCCAGCTCCTCTTCGATGAAGACTTCATACTCCTCATCGCTCATGTCATCCTGCGGAATGTAGTAGTCGTGACCGGGGTCGCGGAAATGCTCCCGGAGCTCCTGCCTGCGCTCCTCAAACGCGTCGGATACATATTTCAGAAAGATGAGCCCCAGCACCACATGTTTATAGACGGCGGCATCCAGGTTATTGCGAAGCTTATCGGCCGCACTCCAGAGTTTTTTATCGAGGTTGTTGAGGAATTCCTGTTCGGTTTGGTGCATATTTCCGGCTGCCTGTTTGTTTTTTTATCATTGAATGATAGGAAAAGGAGGTTTTAGTTTAAAGCAAAATTTTTCAATTGATCAATAGACGGAATCATGCCCTGAGGGTTGTATAGAGAGAAGGCAGCGGATATCCTGATTGGCTTTAATTCAATTCCCGTACCTGATATCAAAAACTTTTTCATCAAACCAGTCGGGGCTGCCATGATCGGCATTGATGATAATACCGCCAATCAAAGCGATTTTTTTGCCATCAAACACTCCTGAGGCCTCAATGATCTTATTTATCCGATCCTTAATGACTTCAAACATAACCTCTGTGGCTTTGATCAGTTTTTGATCACCACTCAATATCCTTTCTTTTCGCTTTATTAATTCATTTTCAATCGTCCATTGCTGATAGTCAAACTCTTTATCAGCTGCCGGTTTTCCTTTTACTTCCAGTACATTTAATGATGCCTGAAGTGCGCCGCAGCAGGTTGATTCGAGCAGCTGTCCGTGCCGGAACATGGTTCCAACATTACCATTTTTAGAAACACCTATATGAGGCCCGAACTGTATGATAGCAGCTCCTCCGTCAGGAATATGACTTGCAAATGCTTTAAATCCGGTTATTCCCGTAAACGGAAATCCTGCGAGGCCGCCAAGTTGAAAAGGGGATTCATTTGCGAGATAATCCCTGAAATTGGTAGCAGAACGTATAATCTCATCACTGCAAACTGATGTGGCAAGCAGTGTTTTCTTCAGGTCAAACCCATTGCCGGTGAGTTTATCAACACTCTTTTTCGTATAGTATTCGCCTTCCTCTGCATTGGGAAAATATTTTTTTATAACTGATTTCATATTGATTTATTTTTGGTTAATTAAAATAAAGTAATTCAAAAAACCTGCTGTTATGCCAACTGTAAACCCCCAAAGTTTTATATCAGAGATGCTTCCATTTTCCTAACATTTTGCCATTTCCGAAGGGAAACTTTGGGGGTTTTGACCCAACAAGTTAATTTTGACACGACATTACCACGTCATTCTCCATTTTCTAAATCTAAATCTAAATACTACATACTACTTACTACATACTATACTCATAAATCTCCGCCTTCCTTCTTCCCGCCATAAACTTCCTTCGGATCAAATACAGGCTGGTCTTCAACAAAAATTAATTTCCCATTCTTGTTGTCACTCAATTTACGGTAAAAACAGGATTTGTATCCGTTATGGCAACTCCCCGGCTTTTCCATAACTACTTTTAGCTGAATCACATCCTGGTCACAATCTACAAGAATTTCCTCAACATGCTGTATTCGTCCCGATGATTCTCCCTTGACCCAGATTTTGTTCCTGCTCCGGCTGTAGTAGGTGGCTTTTCCCGTTTTTATCGTTTTTTCAAGAGCTTCCCTGTTCATCCAAGCAAACATCAGAACGATCCCTTCATTTGCATCAACAGTAATACAGGGCATGTTGCCGTTTTTATCAAATTTTGGAGCAAAATCCCTGCCCAGTTCAAGTTGATGATGATCCGTAATTTTTTTGAATAATGAACTTTCCATAGGCCGGGATTTTATTCCTGGTTTTTTTTAGGCACCGGGTCATATCCGGATGTTCCCCAGGGATGACAGCGGCCAAATCTTTTCAGACCCAGCCAAAAACCTTTCCAGGCACCCCATTCTTTGATCGATTCAATCATATAGGATGAACAGGTTGGCTGGTGCCTGCAACTTGGCCCGGTCCACGGGGAGATGGCCAGCTGATAAAAACGAACCGATTTTATCAAAATCCACGATATGGCTCTGTTTATATCACTCATCCTTTATCTGAAACATTGTTTTACCGCTTTTCTCATCTTTTAAGATTATTCCGATTGCAGCCAGTTCATCCCTGATCTTATCAGACGTTGTAAAATCCTTCTTTTCCCTTGCTTCACTTCTTATTTTAATTAATAATTGAACCAGCTCTTCCGTTTTTCCGGATTGATTGCCATAAATTGCCTTCAGGCCCAGGATTTCAAACACAAATGTATTAAATGTTTCCCGGAACCTGTGAAACGTTTTTTCACTTACATTTTTTAAATCTTTCTGTTTGTTATAGAAAGCATGAATAAAAGATGACATCTCAAAAAGTACGGCAAGTGTTTGAGCTGTATTAAAATCATCACTCATGGTTTTAAAACAGTTATCACATAACTCATTCAGTTGCTGATCCGGTTCACCGGAAATACCTGTATCCGTTTTATCGAGATCTTTAAGCAGTTTGGCAGCATTTAACAGGCGAAGGAACCCTTTTTCGGCCGCTTTCAATGCATCATTCGAAAAATCAATTTTGTTTCTGTAGTGTGACTGAAGTATCAAAAACCGAACAACCATCGGGTCATACCTTTTCTCCAGAAGCTCATGAGACCCATTAAAAAGATCATCAAGCGTAATAAAATTACCTGCCGACTTGCTCATTTTTGCATTATCGATGGTAATCATATTGTTGTGCATCCAGTAGTTGGCCGGGTCAATTCCAAAAGCTGCTTTGTTTTGTGCAATTTCAGCTTCGTGATGAGGAAATTGCAGATCCAGGCCGCCGCCATGAATATCAAATTGTTCGCCCAGATATTTGGTGCTCATCGTTGTACACTCCAGGTGCCAGCCGGGGAAACCCTCTCCCCAGGGCGAATCCCATTTCATAATATGCCCGGGTGTTGCTTTTTTCCAGAGTGCAAAATCATGCGGGCTTTTTTTATGCTCCATGCCTTCGGTATCGCGTGAACCGGATTGCAGCTCTTCAAGCACTTTTCCCGATAGCTCGCCATAATTTTCCGATTTGGCATATTTTGCAAGATCAAAATAAATATTCCCATCCACTTCGTAAGCCCAGCCATTATTCATAATCTTTATTATCAGGTTGATCTGTTCAATAATATGGCCGGTTGCCGAAGGTTCTATATCGGGCCTGATACAGTTCAATGCATCCATCCCATCATGATAACTGTTCGTATAATGCTGTACAATCTGCATCGGCTCTACTTTTTCAAGCCGTGCCTTTTTTGCAATTTTATCTTCACCTTGTTCCGTTTCTTCATCTTCAAGATGGCCTACATCCGTTATATTCCTGACATATCTGACTTTGTATCCTGAATAACGCAAATACCTGAGAACTACATCAAATGTAATGGCTGCACGCGCATGGCCCACATGAGGATCTCCATACACAGTAGGCCCGCAAACATAAAGCCCTACATTGGGCGGATTGATCGGGATAAACTGTTCTTTTTTTCCTGAAAGGCTGTTATATATTTGAATCGGAAAGCGATCAATATCCGTCATTTTACCGGATTATAGCTCAGTTTCGGTTTTTATATAATCAATAAACCGTTGTTGTACAGTCTTATCCTTAAAAGCTCCGCGATACTCAACAGTAACCGTACTGCTCGCCGTGTCTTTTATACCACGGGTTGATACACACAAGTGTTTGCTGTCGATATAAACAGCTACATCTTCTGTATCCATAGCACCCTGCAGCTCATCTGCTATTTGCAAAGTCAGCCGTTCCTGTACCTGCGGCCTTCTCGCGTAATAATCAACAATACGATTGATTTTTGACAAGCCGATTACAGAACCGTTGCTGATGTATGCAACATGCGCTTTACCGATGAAAGGTAAAAAATGATGCTCACAGAATGATGTCACCTGAATATTTTTCTCAACAACCATATTACCGTACTCATACTTATTGTTAAATTTTCTGGCTTTAGGTTTGTTTTCAGGTTTTAAACCGCAAAAAATTTCATTTACAAACATTTTGGCAACACGGTCGGGTGTACCGCTCAGGCTCTCATCACGTAAGTCCAGCCCAAGGGTCTCCATTATTTTCCTGAAGTGTTTACTGATAATTTCAATTTTTTCACTATCGCTCAGATCAAACGCATCCTCTTTTAGAGGTGTTACCGCCGACGTACTTATGTGATTATCTCCCAGCTCTTCATTCATGTCAATATTACTATTTTGAAGAGCTTCTAAAATATTTTTGTCGTTATTCATACAAGTGTTTTATTCGATATAACTTTAAAGAGTGTAAAGTTACGGGTTCATTTAAACAATTCATAACAACGGCAGAATTACCGTTTTATCTAAAATCCGTAAGTCATTCGGTCAACCTATTATTTTATAACCATGTAAACAGGTTTTTTCTCCGGCTCATTTGTTTGAAAATCAGCTTTTAACGGCTATTATTGCGGATTTTGGTATTATTTCACAGTTTCAGAATCTGCTTTTTTTCTTTTTTTGAAATGATTAATAATGCCGCCATCCAGGATAGCTGCCAGTTGTCTGTCGCTCAGTGATAGTTTTGTTATTATCTCTTTATTTTTGGATTGATTGGTTACAACAACCTGATTTCCCTTTTTAACCTGTTCCCTGACATCTTCCACTTTTAAGATATCTCCCTGCTCAATTGAGCCGAGGTCTCCGGGGTTTTCAAATTCAAGAGGCAGGATTCCAAAATTTATCAGGTTTTGCCAGCCTATCCGTGCATAGCTCACTGCCAGAGCAGCTCTTTGACCCAGATAACGGGGTGCAATTGCCGCATGTTCCCGGCTTGATCCCTGTGCATAATTTTCACCTGCCACAACCACATGTCCGCCATGTTTTTCCTTTGCCTCAAGAGCCCTGTCATAAAAACTTTCATCAATAACTGTGAATGAAAATTTACTGATTTCAGGAATATTGCTTCGGAAAGGAAGTACATCAGCACCGGCTTTCAATATTTCATCCGTAGAAATATCATCTCCCATTTTCAGCAGTACGGGCACTTCAAAATCACTTAATTCATCAAAATCGGGCATGGTTGAAATATTCGGCCCTTTTACAAGCTCCTTCTTACCATGGCCGTTTACCTTTGGGGCAAGAAGCATCTCTTTATTGATAATATAATCATCCGGATCCGAATATTCCGGATATTTAATATTGTACAACTCTTCAAGATTTCTGGGATCGGTAATCTTTCCTGTTAATGCAGAAGCAGCGGCGGTTTCGGGGCTGCAAAGATAGACGGAATCCTCTTTTGTACCCGAACGGTCAGGAAAGTTTCTGGGAACTGTTCTCAAACTATTCCGCCCTGATGCCGGCGCCTGTCCCATCCCGATGCACCCGTTACAACCGGCCTGGTGTATTCTTGCACCAGACTGAACGAGATGCAGCATGGCACCTGATTTTACCAGGTTTTCAATCACCTGCCTGGATGTTGGGTTCACATCAAGGCTGACATCATCATGTGCCCTCCTCCCCTTAAAAATTTCAGAAACAATCCAAAAATCACGATAACCGGGATTGGCTGAAGAACCAATGTAAGATTGATAGACATCGTCTCCCTCAACTTCAGATACCGGCACTACGTTTCCGGGACTGCTCGGTAACGCGATAAGCGGCTCCACCTCATCAAGAATCAACTCTTCATACTCATCATATTGAGCTCCTTCATCCGCTTTCAATTCAATCCATTCATCTTCCCTGCCCTGCTGCTTCATAAATCGTTTTACTTCATGATCAGAAGGGAATACGGTTGTCGTGGCTCCCATTTCAGTACCCATATTTGCAATCACATGCCGGTCCATTGTGGATAGTTCTTTTAATCCCGGGCCATAATATTCGATAATGAATCCGCGCGCACCTTTAACATCATACCGGCGCAGCATTTCAAGTACAACATCTTTTGCACTTACCCAATCCGAAAGTTTTCCTGTCAGTTTAACACCAAGTACTTTTGGCATTTTCAAATACATCGGTTCACCGGCTATGGCAAAAGCAACATCAAGTCCGCCCGCACCCAGTGCAAGCATTCCCATGCATCCTGATGCCGGTGTATGGCTGTCGGAACCGGCCATGGTTTTACCCGGCCTTGCAAACCGCTCGGTGTGAATGGCATGGCTTACACCATTCCCGGGCCGGCTGTACCATAAGCCGAATCGCTCGGCAGCCGATTTTAAAAACAGGTGATCATCGGGGTTTTTAAAATCGGTCTGAAGCAAATTGTGATCCACATACTGGCATGAGAGATCGGTTTTCGCTTTATCAAGCTGCATAGCTTCCAGTTCCAGCATAACCAGAGTACCGGTAGCGTCTTGTGTTAATGTCTGATCAATTTTTATACCTATTTCTTCACCCGGATTCATTTCACCGTCAACCAGATGAGAATGAATTAATTTCTGAGAAACGTTAAGTGCCTGTGCCATATATTTTTGTATTTACTTTAGTTCTTACTTTATAAAAGACAGGATTCACAATTATCGTTCATTTTTTTCACATTTTTTTCGTTTATTAAGGAAGTATCTTACATTTGCGGCTAAATATTTAATATCGACGGTTGATCATCCCTTGAAATCGCAAATCTCTGCGTCAAATTTGATAATAAACAACTAATTTGGTCATGAACTACAGCGACCTGGTAAAAAAACTCGCAGACGAGCTGGATTTATCTCAAGCTGAAACCAAACGTCTGATTCGTGACGTAACAGACATACTTACTGAAAATCTCGGTAATGGAAAAGGCATCTCTATACCCGATTTGGGAACGTTTACAGTAAGAACAAAGGACCCCCGAAAAGTTTACAATCCGCACTACAAAAAATACATACTTACGAACCCCAAAAGAGTGGTTGAGTTCACACCGGCTTCAAATCTGAAAGAAAACCTTAAATATGTGAGGCCTCAAAATGAGTGAGAAAATCACATTTAAGGAATTGATTGATGAATTGGCTGCTTCTTCAAATCAGACCAAATCATTTTCTGTTGAGTTTATGCGGGAGCTGGTAAGCGTGATAGAAGCTGCATTACGGGAAAGCGGGTCGGTGAAAATTTCAGGTTTTGGTAAATTTGAACT
>JBHJOO010000529.1:0-2623 GCA_050329675.1 Balneolaceae bacterium | reverse complement strand
TAAAGGCGCAAAGATATTTGTGACGGATAATAGCACAATCAGTGACTCAGTGAAAGAAAGGCTGATAGCAGCAGAAATCGGCTTTGAAGAATATGGGCATTCAGATGAAGCTTTACACGGGGATTTCCTCGTTACCAGTCCCGGTGTTCCCGATTCGTCAGCCATTATCCGGCACTATCTTAACAACGGAAAAAAAGTTTACTCGGAACTTGAAGCGGCATACTGGTTTAATAAAAGCCCTATCGTGGCTGTAACCGGAAGTAATGGCAAAACAACGGTTACCAATTGGCTGGCCAGTACTTTCAGGATAGCAGACCGTAATTTCATCCTTGCCGGAAATATTGGAAGTGCATTTTCTGACCACGTTAATGAAACGGCACCTGATAAAACCGCTATTTTAGAAGTAAGCAGTTTTCAGCTCGATCATATTGCAGACTTCAAGCCCGATGTCAGCGTGATTTTGAATATTACACCAGATCATCTCGACCGTTACAACAACAACTTTGATGCTTATTGCAAATCAAAATTCAGAATCTTTGAAAATCAGACCCCTGAAGACTGGTTTATCTATAATTTTGATGATCCGGTTCTTCAAAATCAGGTGGAGATTTTAAAAAATAAGTCTCAGGCACCCCGGCTTCTCGCCTTTTCCGATAAACAGGAAGTACCGAATGGAGCATTTATCCGGGACAAAAATATCATCTTAAAAATCGACAACTGTGAGGAGACACTTATGTCAATAGCAGATATTCATCTGCCTGGCCGTCATAATCTGAACAACGGCCTTGCAACAGCTCTTGCTGCACGTGCATCTGAAATTAAAAAGGAATGGATACGCGAATCACTTAAAACCTTTGAGGGCGTTGAACACCGTCTTGAACCTGTGAGAATATACAAGGGTGTTCAGTATATCAACGACAGCAAGGCTACCAATATTAATTCGGTTTGGTATGCACTCGACAGCTTCAAGGTTCCTATAGTTTTGATATTAGGCGGAAGGGACAAAGGAAATGATTATACGAAACTTAGAAGTCAGATTAATGATAAGGTTCATACGATTATTTCGATTGGAGAAGCAAAGAGTTCAATCAAATATCAGCTCGAAGAAATTGTACCGCATCTGCTTGAAGCCAGCTCACTGAAAGAAGCTGTAAAACTGGCTGAAAAAAAAGCCAAACGCGGAGAAATTGTACTTCTCAGCCCGGCATGTTCTTCATTTGATATGTTTGAAAATTTTGAAGACAGAGGACATCAATTTAAACAGGCCGTACTGGAATTATAAACAAAAACAAAAATAATAAAATATGATAGCTGATAGCTGATAGCTGAAAAATAATTCAAAAATCTATAATCAATCAATATTCGACAATCTATTGATTTACACATCACCAAATAGCAATCTTTCATCGATTATGGGCACTTCGCCTGAAGAAATCGATACGCCAAAGCAGGGAAGCGACCGCATCTTGCTGATATCGGTTATTATGCTGATGATATTTGGTATTTTGGCTGTCTATTCATCCATTGCCTACTTTGCAGAATCCCGCGGTACCACGGCAGGTTTACTGGTGACCGACCATATTGTAAAGCTCGGTATCGCTTTTCTTGTAATTCTTATTATGTCTAAAATCAATTACAGAATTGTAGCCAGGTTCAGCCGGATTGCTGTTGTTTTTTCATGGTTGCTTCTGATTGCCGTAATGATATACGGAGATTTGGTTTTTGGTGCCAGGCGGTCTCTGTCGCTGGGTGCTTTTTCATTTCAGCCGGCTTCGTTTGCCGCTGTTGCGCTGATCATTCATATAGCTGTTTTGCTATTCGAAAAACAGGAATATATCAAAGATTTTAAACGATCCTTTTTGCCTGTTATGATTTGGGTTACCATCACCTGCGGCCTGATTGCCATTGAAGATTTCAGTTCAGCCGCTCTGTTAATGGGTGCCAGCCTTCTGCTGATGTTTATTGGCAGAATCAGCAGCATGCATATTCTCGGGTTAATCCTGATCGGTTTGCTGGGTGCAACTGCATTTGTTTCGGGCTCTGCTGAACGCCAAAGCCGGGTCACACAATATATTTCTCAGATTACGGAAATCAACAACAGTGAATTTGAACCCGGAGCCGGTTATCAGGCTCAACAAGCCCATATTGCTATTGCCCGCGGAGAATTTATTGGAGTGGGTATTGGTAAAAGTACACAGCGTGATTTCTTGCCCGCACCTTACAACGATTTCATTTTTGCAATTATAACCGAAGAGTACGGAATTGCCGGAGCCGGGGCAGTAATTCTTGCATTTGTCGTGATTCTCTTCAGGGGAATTGCTGTTATAGCCCGCAATGCTGAAGATAATCTGGGCACCCTTCTTGCCACTGGATGTACCCTTTTAATTGCTCTGTACGGATTTGTAAATGCAGCCGTGGCTACCGGCCTTTTTCCGGTAACCGGGCTCCCCATGCCATTTGTAAGTTATGGAGGTACAAGTATGCTGTTTACAGGCCTTATGATTGGCATGCTATTGAACATTTCGAAACACAACCTGAAATCGAAACGAAATTTTTATAACAGTTAATGATCGCCGCTGTAAAGGACATATCATCTACAGACACCCTCACCGCTGCCATAAGA
>JBHJOO010000210.1:0-4593 GCA_050329675.1 Balneolaceae bacterium | reverse complement strand
AAAGGGATCAAGCTCGACAAGCTCACCGGCAACATCCACCGAGCCGAGTGGAACCCAGACCATGCCCGCCCTCGCTTCCTCCTCAGGTAGCAATGTAATAGTAAGGGTTCTAAAGCGGGGAGAGAAATGTCCTTCGGCAGTTTCGTACCCTTCCTTTTCTACTCGCCATCGCATCGTTTCCTTTGGAAGCAGGATCTCCTCAAGTGGGGTTATTCCTGCTGTGATCCACGGATCGTCAGGATCGTAATACGATTTGTAGTAGAACCGGGCGCCCTCCGGATCAGTAATAATTGTACTCAATGCCGCTGACGTCTCGAGCAGACCCTGCAACTCCTGGTCATCGGGGAGAACATTCAGGGCCTCTCGCGAGAGGAAGAAAGCGTCTGAAAAACGATGCTCACCAAGCAGCCGCTCAATCTCAGGTTTCGCCTCAGCGTGAGCCCAAAAAATATTTTTCTGGTGATCATAATACCAAATCGCCAAAAGGATCATCGCAAGAACTCCTGCGGCTGACGATATTGCGACCCGCGGTTTACGAAAACTACGAAGGATCCACTGTAAATCGAATGCCCCGGCTGTATCTGCAAGAAAACGATCCCGGTATTGCTTCACCTCGTCAAGCATCTCCGCGGCCGACGAGTAGCGCTCTTCCTTGTTTTTCTGTAATGCCCGTTGAATGATTTGATCAATTTCAGGGTCGATATCCGGAACATGGCTTCGTAACGGTACAATGGTCCCATTGAGGATCATATAGATCAGTGTCCGTTCATCTTCGTTGTGGTAAGGTTTTTTTCCTGTGATCATCTCATAGATGATCACACCAAGCGACCAGATATCGGTGCGATGATCGACCTCCTCACCGAGCGCCTGCTCCGGGCTCATGTAAGCCGGCGATCCCATTATGGTGCTTTCCGCAGCACTGCCCTGAAGCGTTTTGGCAATGCCAAAATCCAGGATCTTTACCAGACCTTCGTCGGTAATCATAATATTGGCCGGTTTGATGTCGCGGTGGATAATACCTGCACCGTGCGCTTTATGAAGTGCATCAGCCATCTGTGCCGCGTAATCCAATACAACGGACGGCTCCGGTATTTCAGATTTCAGCACGTCCCGGAGGGTGCTGCCATCGATATATTCCATGACGATGAATGGATTGTCATCGTACTCATCTACATTATGAATGGTGCAGATATTGGGATGATTCAGGGCTGCGGCGGCTTTGGCTTCACGGCGGCAGCGTTCTTTTTCCTTGTCGCCCGTCACCAGGCGGGAGGGCAGAAACTTGAGAGCTACATCGCGGTCGAGTTTGGTGTCGCGGGCTTTGTAAACCACCCCCATGCCACCGCTGCCCAGTTTTCTCAGGATTTGATAATGGCCGATCCTGCGGCCGATAATCTTCTGCTCATCACTGCCGGCGTGGGAGTCCTGTTCTGAAAAAAGGCCGGCCAGCATCTCAGAGACTCCATCAGAAGCCATTTCGTCGATCAACCGGTCGGCCTGTTCCCTGTTAGAGATCAGGGATTTGACCTCGTGGAGCATGTCGGGATCGGAGTGGCATTCCTGTTCCAGAAACGCAGTCCTCTGCCCGGCAGGCAGCTCCAGTGCCTGTTCAATCAGCATTTCCATTCTGGACCAGCGATCTTCTTTCATGGTAACAATCCAATATGTTAAAGAGACTCTGGAAGTCTTGCAGAGCTTTTGTATCGTATTTACTAAGACAACTCTTTTTGCATTTCCCGGTATAACCAAAGCTTGGCCATATTCCAGCCGCGTTTTACTGTCTTTGGAGATACCCCGAGTGCTTCGGCTGTTTCTTTAATGGTCATCCCGCCGAAAAAGCGATACTCCACAATTTGGCCTTGTCTTGAATTCTGCTTTTCAAGGCGTTTAAGTGCTTTTTCAAGTAAGAGAAATGTTCTGGCCCGGTCATCCGGGAAGCTCACTTCGGCGCCGGAAACGAGATTCAACCGTTCGAGTGATACTTGTTGTTGATCTCCGCCACGCTTCTGTCTGTTTTGGTCGCGCGCATAATTGATCAGAATATGGCGCATCGCTCTGGATGCAACAGTATAAAAATGAGACCTTGACTCCCATTCCACTGCAGACTGATCGACCAGTTTCAGATAGGCTTCATGCAGAATCGCAGTGGTATTGAGTGTGTTATTGCCACGCCACTGCCTGCGTCTTTTTTTTGCTATCAGGTGCAGATTCTCATAGAGAAGATTAAAAAGTTGATCAAACGCTTTTTGATCTCCGGCATCATAATTTTGGAGAATACGGGTTATTGTCTGTTGAGGTGTACTCATCATACCAATTCATTGCCAAACTTTATAAAAAAATAAAGGGCTTCTTTTCTCCACTCATCTGTTTCCACTCCGTTAATAATAATATCTGGATCAGAAAAGATTGCTTTCTGTTACTGCCAGTCGATAACAGCCCAAAATCTATCTAATATAAGAAAGTACAATGTTTTGATATTTGCAACATTCTTCAAACCTCTTTCAGCGTAAATCAACCCTATTACACAATTTAGTCCATCCTGTGCACTTAACTTTTGCTCCCCGAAGTACTGCAGTTCACACAGAATGGAAACAAATATGAATTTCTGGTATTGAAGAACTGAGTTCATTCGTTTTCCTCCTTAATAAGAATCATAGTCCTCTAATACGAATCATAGCCCTCTGTCTTTGAACAGACAGGGGGCTTGTTTGTATTTATGATATTTTTCAATCGGGAATGAGGCAGCATGTACATGGCTTTTTCCTCTCCGGAAGATCTATATCTGTTTTTTTAAACCGGAAACGCTTTGGAAACGCCTGGCTGATAATTTGTATGATATGCCAGTGGGTCTGCTGCAATTGACTTTATGGAAGAAAGATACGGGACGCGAAATATACTTTATTAATTAAAAAAATAAACGGAAAAAAAGATGAAAGTAAAAGACAAGGTTAACGAAGCAAAACGAAATGAGATGTTACACAATATCGGCCGTGATTATGTACTGAAAGCGTTGGGGAAAGGAAATTTTGAAGCGATCCCTTATGCGGAGAATATAACTCTTCGTGCACCACTCTGTCCGGGGGGATCAGCGATACCACTGGCTGGAAGGGAAAAACTGCGAACGATCTGGTGGGCACCTCTGCCTGATTTAATTAAAAATGTGAAATTGTTTGACACCCACGTAAACAGGGATCGCACACAAGTCACAGTCGAGTTTCACTGTGAGATCAAAAATCCTGCCTGTATTCTGAGGATCATGGATCGCTTTACAATCAATGATGAAGGTAAAATTATCGAACAGGAAAACTTCTTTGATCCCCGTGATGTAACCAGCCCGGGATGGAATGAGAACTAACGTCTCCTCCGGGAATCCGGAAGTTGTTGGTGATTTCAAGAATAAATCGATAAAGTAAAATTGAGCCGGGCTGAACCGGCTGGGATTTGGCCCGGCTCAAATCAAAAAATCAATGGTTAGGCAGAAAAACGGAAAATCATACTCAATATAATCCAATAGAGGTATAACCATGAATCAAATATTCAAATATTTGTCCATTTTTATTTTAGTTTTTTGCATGTTGCCCATCTTCTCTGTAGCTCAAAACGGAGATCCCGTTTACGTTCAGATCGATTTCATGAATGTAAAGCCGGGTGAAGGGGGACAATATGTCCAGGTGGAACAGGAAATCTGGAAACCAATCCATGAAGAGCGAATCAATCGGGGTATTATCAGTTATTGGGGATTGTACGGGGCTATGTATACCGAGCCGGGTGCAAACTATAATTATATAACTGTAAATGTATTTGATGATCTCAAAAAGCTGGAAAATTTTTATGATATGAATATGATTGATGCAGTGCATCCCGATGTGCAGTTGCAATCAATTATGGAACGCACGAATGAGAGTCGTGAACTGGTTCACAGTGAGGTATGGCAACTGATCGATTCTGAATTTACAGAAGATGAGTCTGAAGACATCATGTACCTGGTAGTGAATGATTTCCAGGTGCAGCCGGGTGGTGGTGGTGAATATCTTACCGTAGAACAAGAATTTTGGAAACCCATTCACGAGTATCGAATAGAGAACGGGATGATGGCAGGTTGGCATTTATATAGTCTAATGGTACCCGCTGGCAGTGCAGTTCCCTACAATTACAAAACTGTTGATTTTTATAAAAGCCTGGGAGATCTGGGCCAACCACTTACACAGGAGATTCTGAGTAGTGCAAATCCGGAATTATCCGGTACCGGTCTGGAGGCTTTTTTTGAGCGTACTCAAAATGCGCGTTCGGTTTACCGCTCAGTATTGATGGAGCGTATCGACTATGCAGCCACTCCGGAGAACTGAATAATTCAATTTTCATTAAAACCCAGGGAATCATGAATGCACAAAAAATATGTGGCCTTCAAGGTTCCCGGCCGGATTTCCGGGAATACTATATGGCATGAAAGGTGACAAGTGGTATCACGAGGGAATATTGCCAACCTCCCATTCATCCAGAGATAATGTTAAGATAAGTTTTATAAAACAATACATGAACAGCAAGTTCAGGATTTCAGTACAGCAGAGCAGTTTGCAGAAGGGGTACGTGCAG
>JBHJOO010000243.1:0-2276 GCA_050329675.1 Balneolaceae bacterium | reverse complement strand
ACCCAAACGGTTTCATTTTTTTCAAAATTAAATCTGAATTCCGAACTTTCCCATGTATCTGTAACTGTTTCTCCATGTTCAAGCAATTCGATAAAACGCTTTTTATCCTCTCTATGGATAAAATCAGTAATATTTGTTTTTCCTTCGGTTATCCCTGATTTAAATATATTATCAAATGATTGATTACAGCTTTCAATTATTTGATTGTTTAATACAGCCATTCCGGCCGATGTATCGTGTATCAGTGTTTCAAATTCTTTCTCTTTTTTAGCTATAAAATTTTCATAGCTTTTCATCATCATATAAAGTACGACAGCTGTCATACACACATAGAAAACGCCCTTGTAAGTCTGTATACGGGATAATACAAGAAAATCATCAGTAAGCAGTTGAGCTGCGTAATCAGATGTCAGTATCCAGAGTACGGCAATACCGAGATAAATAAGCGTTACTCTTAATGGTGTGAATTTCAATACAGTAACTCTGTTTATTATAATTTAAACTATCGGTTAACGCAGATGTTGACACGACAGTAATTTGAATTAAAGCAGTATTTTAGTTAAAAAGCAAGCGAAGCCATTAACGGGGCGCCCGTCAGAAAACATCTCTCATCAATATTGTACCTTGGATGATGCCACCCCCAAACAGAACCGGTTTCTTTACTCCCACAACCCAGAAAAAAGAAAACCCCCGGAAAATGCTGCTGATAAAATGCGAAATCTTCTCCTGCCATGATTGGCTTTTCTATTACAATCACATTTTTATTTCCAATAACCGATTCTGCACGCTCAATGAATTTTTCTGATAGCTGATCGTCATTGATAACTGCCGGATATCCTTCATTAAACTGAAATTTATAACTGCCTCCTGCCGACTCAGTAATTCCCTTTATAACAGCTTCCATCCTGTCTCTTATTTTATAGGCATTTTCCCGCGAAAATGTGCGAACGGTGCCAATCATACTCGTTTTTTCAGGAATTACATTATACGTTGTACCGCCACTTATGCGGCCAACAGTAAGAACAGCCGGTTCTGAAGGATCCACATTACGGCTGATGATTGTCTGAAAGTTATTTACAATTTGTGCAGCCAATACAATGGGGTCAACTGCCTCGTGCGGTGCAGCGGCATGGCCTCCTTTTCCAATAATTTCTATTTCGAACTCATCCGGCCTGGCCATCAGCGGGCCCGGTTTCATTGCAATTTGTCCCGGTTTGTAATTGGGATTTCCATGCAGTCCATAAATCTCCTGAACTTTATGCTCCTGTAAAAAACCGGTTTCACTTAACAGGCGTCCGCCCCCCGGCAGTGTTTCCTCTCCCGGCTGAAATATCAGGATTACTTTGGCTTTGATTGCATCCCTGAGTTCCGACAATATTTTAGCTGTACCAAGCAGATTTGCCGTGTGTCCGTCGTGTCCGCAGCAATGCGCCGCACCCGGCCGCTCCGATAAGAAATCCTTTTTATGCTCTCCCTCTTCTTCCATAGCCAGCGCATCAATATCAGCCCTGAGAGCAATTACCCGTTCACTTTTGCTTCCTTCTATTATTCCAACACAACCCGTGGCAAGAGGCCTTTCGGCATCAATCCCCATCAGTTTCAGTTCATTTATGATAAATTCAGTGGTTTCATGCTCTTTGAAACTGACTTCAGGATTTTTGTGCAAATGCCTGCGGACATTTACCATATATTCAAAATGCTTCTCAGCTTTCTTTTTTAATACTTGGTTAATATTAAGCATCATTTAAATTTTCTGGTAAATTGTGCCGATCATGGGTAATTCAACAAATCTTCTGCGTTAATTGCATGAAGTAAGAATTAGTTGAACCATGTACACCAATCATTGACAGTTTTTATTTTAATAAAGAATATATGTTATTTTACCCTGTCAGGTAAAAATTTTAAAGCATGGCACAACACTATTCAAACAATTAAAAGTTAATCACAAGGTATGAAATTATGAAACCCTTTGAACTCTGCATTCCTACAAAAATTTTTTACGGCAGCCAAAAGTTATCTGAATTTGGAGAGTCCTTAAAAGAACTTGCGTAAGCATGCCTTTATTATCATTGGCGGCGGAAGTGTAAAGAGGTATGGGTATTTGAATATTATTACAAAATTGCTCGATAATAACCAGATACGTTACACCATATTCGGTTCAATTGAACCCAATCCTTTATCTGCAACAATCGACAAGGCAGCCGGCCCCTTAACACGTGAAAACATTATTGAAATATTTAGAATTACGGAAGATCAGTCTGTAGAATATGAGAGCA
>JBHJOO010000284.1:0-2005 GCA_050329675.1 Balneolaceae bacterium | reverse complement strand
TTATTCAGGTATTCAAGGTAGACATCACCTGTACCGGTATTCCTGCTGATTACTTTTGTGCAGCCACAATACCAGCACAGCGAGCAACAAAAGGGAATGTGAAAATAAAGTGAGATTTTTTTTGGCGCTGCCTGCTGATTGGTCAGGTATTTTTTTAAATCTGCCGAGTTATCTAAATCTTCAAATTGTAATGCAGTTGGGTAGGAGGTATATCTTGGTCCTGGTACGTTATATTTTTGAACAAGATCCAGGTTCAGGTCGGACTTCATTACTTGATATTCAGTTTTTTACTGTTCTGTGTTTTCTATCACTATTATTTAAAATTTACATGATAAAAATGTGAATTTTTTAAAAGTCCTTTTTGCTAAATACGCGCAGGCCAGCCCATACAGGTACTATAAGCCAAATCAACAGCATGCTGCCTGCGGTTAAAATTCCTGCGTTGGTTCCGAAAAAGCGGTTAAAAGCGGCGCCGGTATAACCCATCAAAGCAGATATATCAAACTCCAGCATAACGGCAATCCGGGCCAGGTCGATTGGATTCATCATGGAGGCGGCAATAACAAATCTCTCAAGGGGGAAATCACCCAGCATAAAAATAAGCATAAGAATCAGGCCGTCGTACAGGATTGCTAAAAAAAGCCAGATTACGATGGTAAAACCAAACCCTTTAATCCGGTCTTCAAAAAAGAGAAGCCCGAGTACAAAACCCAAAGCTGTAAAAACAAGGGTTAAAATACCTCCGAGGCCAAGCACCAACCATGACGCGGACAGATTGGTAACAAGAATACCATGCCAGCCCAGGGGCAAAATAGCACCCAGGATAAAAGCGGCCATCAGCGGAGTTGATATACCAAGAAAAAGCCCCCAATACAGTGTTTTTCTATTTATAGGCTGTGCCAGCAGTAACTCAATAAACTCTCTGGATTGATAGATATACAGGATACCGTAAATCATCCCTACCAGCGGAATAAAGAGCAGCATAACATTTGTAAGACTCAACAGTACTTCTGCCCCGCCGCCGCCAAACCGAAGAAGCGTATCCGTGAGAATCAGGAAAATCAGGCCATAGCCAACCATCCACTTGCTGCGAAGAAGAGATTTCCATTCATTTTGTATAATATGAGTCAGTAATTTCATTATTCAATTCGTTTAAATAAAAATATCATTCCGAAGTTCAGGTTCAGGTTGTTCTGATCGGTGAAAATTAATGAACCTGATCCTTTTCCATCATCCTTGCTATAGCTCCTTCGAGGCGTTCCTCACGATTTTCTTCCAGAAGGTTTTTCATTGTTCCGTAATACCTGATTTTACCTTCAAGAATAAATACTACATAGTCAACCAGCTGTTC
Source organism: Balneolaceae bacterium (assembly GCA_050329675.1). GTDB lineage: Bacteria > Bacteroidota > Rhodothermia > Balneolales > Balneolaceae > CAYVBJ01. The sequence goes on along the minus strand of JBHJOO010000284.1, from coordinate 654 downwards.
AAGCTCGCTCATTATATGTGATGTAATCAAAATGGTTTTACCTTTCTTTGTCTCATTTTTCACCCACTCTTTGAATTTAAAACTGGCGCCCGGATCGAGGCCGGCTGTAGGCTCATCAAAAAAGAGGATTTTAGGATCAAACATCATCGCAAGGGTAGCACCTACTTTTTGCCGGTTGCCACCGGAAAGCACACGCAGCGATTTTTCCAATTCCGGTTTCAGATTAAACTGCCCGATGAGCTCATCCTTAAAAACCGGCTCTCTGTTTCTGAGGCCTTCAATAAAATCAAACAATTCGTACACTTTCATGTTTTCAGGATAACGGGCCACCTGGGGCATATAACCGATATCCTGCCTGTATTCCCAGTTGCCGTTCAATTTAATATTGTTGACTTCAATTGTACCGGAATCAGGTTTTACAAGTCCGAGAATGGATTTTATCAGTGTTGTTTTACCGGACCCATTCGGGCCTACAATACCGGTAGTCTGGCCTTCCGGTATATGTAAATCCATACCTTTCAGGGCCTGCAATTCACCAAACGATTTTTTAAGATCCTCTATTTTGATCATTGTATCACGTTCTTTGAATGGGAATGGTCTTCCTTCTTTGTCAAGGTGCTTCTCCATTGCAAGCTCAATGTATTCAGAATAAGA
>JBHJOO010000523.1:0-23569 GCA_050329675.1 Balneolaceae bacterium | reverse complement strand
AGGGGAATTCTGTTTCTGATATTTTTTGTTTGGATTCTATCTCAGCTATACATTCGTATCAAATTAAGAGTCGTTGATACAAAAACAGCGATCTTATTTGCAGTTCTTGCCGGCTTGTTTATCCCAATTTTAAATTTACTTGAGTGGGCATATGCCAATATAAATACTATTCAAAAGCCCGGGGTATTTGATTTTTTTCTTCAGTTGATTGAGATGGGCTTCATGGCTGCTTTTTTATCAATGGCATTTTTTATGATTACGGCTATCGGAGATTCAATAATACGCCAGCACTGGATTGAAAAAATAAGAACAATTGATCTGATTCGTATTGGCCATCTGTTTAATTTACCCGTTGGTCTGGCATTTATCCGTTCTGTCAGTTATGGTTTCATAATTGCTGCTTTATTCTCACTTCTATTCTTAATATTACCGGGAAGTTTTCTCACCGTGGCACAATCATTTAATTCCGATACTACCTATCTGGCCCCAATTTCGGAAATATTAATGGTATTATTTATCTCTTTTGCGGTTGTACAAACGATCTTAATGATATTGATGGGCAGACTGAGTGGGACATATAAGAGCACTTTTGTTATTGCTGTGAGTGCCGGTGTCATTTTTGCACTGATGAGCCCGGTACAATTCGGGTTCGGGCCTTTACATATTGAGATGCTATTGTTGTTTTTGATTGGTGCTGTTTTTGGAATAATATTTGTAAAAACAGATGGACTAACAACTCTTTTAACTTATTTTATGTTTGTCCTTATCATCAGAACATCGGATGGCTGGGTATTATCACATTCTCCTGATACAGCAAGCTTTTATTCGGTTCTTTTGATAATTGTTGCATTTATTATAATTGGGTATATCGGAATTTATAAAGGCAAATCGATCAGGGAACTGCCAAGATATGTTCCGGGCTATATTGATGATCTGGCTCAGGAAGAGCGTATTAAACAGGAGCTTAAGATCGCCAGGGGTGTTCAGGAATCTTTTCTGCCTGTACGCACTCCAAAAATACAAAAACTTGATTTGGCAGGTATATGTATTCCGGCTTATGAAACGGGTGGTGACTATTATGATTTTATACCCATGAATGATGATAAATTGGCAGTTGCTATAGGTGATGTGAGTGGAAAAGGCATTCAGGCTGCTTTTTATATGACTTTTATAAAGGGTGTTCTGCATGCTTTGTGTAAGGAAAATGAAACATCACTATCGTTACTCTCACGCGTTAATGAACTTTTCACAAATAATGCACCGAGAGGTACGTTTATATCATTAATTTTTGGAGTATTAAACAGCCGTACCGGTGAGTTTGTATTTTCAAGAGCCGGACATAACCCTTTGTTTCACTACAGAGCCAGGTATAATAAAGTAGAAATGATACGGCCTGATGGAATTGGCATTGGAATGACCGATCAGGAAACGTTTATTAAAAATATCAAAGAAGCCAAACTGAAACTTGAAAAAGGAGATATTCTTGTTCTTTTTACAGATGGTATAACCGAAGCGAATAATCTTGAAGGTGAACAATACGGTGATAAAAGACTCTCCAAATTTATGGAATCATGCAAGAAGGAAACTTCAAAAGAGATTATGTATAAAATAATTGATGATGTAAAAACATACAGTAAAGATACACAACAGCATGATGATATGACTCTTGTTGTTATAAAAATGGAATAATATAATTGTACTGAACTTTTTAAATTAAAGGTATGAAACACTGTATAAAAATTATATCACTTGCTGTACTGGTAACTTTTTTTCGGGCAGGAATATCAGAAGCACAAATTACTGCGGATGTACCGTATCGGATCATGGAGCTGGAAACGGCACTTGAAACAGCCAAAGAAGAGAATAAGAAAGTAATTTTGGATGTCTATGCTGAATGGTGTCCATATTGCAGACGCATGCATAATGATGTTTATCCTGACGAAAAAGTTTCAACAATACTTGAGCAATACTTCATACTGGTACATATCGACATAGAATCGAATGAAAACGTAAAATTTATTGACAGAACCATTACACAGTCACAATTAGCAAGAGCTTTAAGAAGTCAAAGCACGCCTACAACCTATTTTATGAGTGCGAATGGAGAAGTGATAGGCATGCAGCCGGGCCTTTTATCAGCTGATATTTTTGCCACTCTTTTAAGTTATATCGGTTCTGATGCGTACAAAAGTCAATCATTTGAAGAGTACTCCGGACAATAATTATTTCAACCTTTGAATACATATCATCTTTCTGCTATCTTCACTGCCACATTTAAATTAGGAAAATGGCACTAAGTCAATCAACCGAAGATTATCTCAAAGTTATTTATACGCTTGAAAATGAAAGCGAGGATAATGGTGTGAGTACCAAAGAAGTAGCATCAGCTATGAATGTATCTGCGGCATCTGTTACCAATATGATGAAACGCCTTTCCGAAATGGGACTTGTTAAATATGAATCCTACTATGGTGTACAGCTAACTGAAACAGGAGAAAAAGTTGCCCTGGAGGTAATCAGGCACCACCGGCTGCTTGAATTGTATCTCAAAGAGATACTGGGTTATTCCTGGGATCAGGTTCATGATGAAGCTGAAAATCTTGAACATCACATCTCGGAGCAATTTGAAGATAAAATTGCTGAATTATTAAATGATCCAACACATGATCCCCATGGTGATCCAATCCCGTCGAAGGATGGCGTGATGCCTGAGATGGCCGTATACCCTTTACATGAAGCGGATTCAGAAAGAGAGTATATCATAGGCCGGGTTAAAGATCAAAATCCGGAACTGCTTCGTTACTTTGAAAAAATCGGTATTATTCCCGGGGTCAAAGTAATCATTAAGAAAAGAGAACCGTTTAATGGCCCTATCACTCTTCAAATAGAAAAAAGAGAACAAATAATCGGATTCGATGTAGCTCAGAATATATATCTGGTGGATGATAAAGAGTCAGATACCGGGGAATAATGTTCTAATTAAAAAGGCGTATTAGCATATAAAGAGCAACGATAATCACCGTAAATGAGAAACCGTATTGCAGAAGGGTTCGATTGATTTTATGATTAATATTCACACCGATTATCCCACCTGCAACAGCACCAAGTACAAGCGGTAATGCCGATCCGAAATCTACATAACCGATTGTGTATGAATTTATAGAAGCAATGGGCGGCTGTACAAGGGCATATTGAAGCCAGCCGGCAAATGAGATAATCACGATGGCAAATGAAGAAATACTCACTGATCTGCCAATACTCATTTTATAGAACAAATTCATGATCGGAACCATGACGATGCCACCGCCAAGGCCTGCTGTTGCGGCAACTATACCGGCTGTTCCACCGGTTACGGAACCTGAACCGATACCCACAGGACGGGTATTAATTGCCTGGCGGTCTATGGATTTACCCCTTCGGAAATAAGAAATGGCCGTTAAAACAAGAAGTAAACAGAAAAAAAGTATAAATACTGTTTCTGTATAAAAAGGTGAGAGTACAATTTCTTTGCCAACAAATACTCCTGCTATTCCAAAAAGCCCGACAATCACGCCCTGGCGCCAAAACATGTTTTGTTTCTTAAATTGTTGAAATGAACTGCTTCCGGCAGCTATAAAATTACAAAACAAAGAGGTGCCGATGGCCCATGCGGTGGGATTTTGAACTCCTTGTTCCTGGAAAATGGTAAAGAGAATGGGAGTAAAGAGAATGCCCCCGCCAAGCCCGAATAAACCAGCAAGAATTCCGGTAAATATTCCGAGCAATAACAATATAAATAGTAACAAATTTAACCCTCCAGATATATCATTCCTGCAAAAAATGTAACTGCTTCACCGGTTAGTTCAACCCGGCCACCCTTTAAATTACATTGCAAGGAACCGCCGCGTTTTGAGAGCTGTGCGGCTTTGAAGCTTGATTTGCCCAATCGGTTCGACCAAAAAGGTGTCAGCATAGTGTGTGCCGAGCCCGTAACAGGATCTTCATTTATTCCCACAGCTGGTGCAAAAAACCTGGAGACAAAATCGTAATCGCTTCCGGGTGCAGTAACGATAACTCCGCGAGTGTCTATTTTTTTTAACTTACTGAAGTCAGGTTTCAAAATTTTCAATTCAGTTTCACTCTCAACTAAAACGAGATAATCAGATTTGAAATAAATTTCATTACTCAATACTCCGAGTGCATCCAGTAATCCGGATGGCGGATCGACTTTTTCGGGTATAGTGGCCGGAAAATTCATTGTCAGATATTTACCAGTTCTGTTTACAATTAACTCACCGCTTTTGGTATCAAAATTGATTGTTTCCTCATTATAATTTTCGTGCCTGAACAAGACATGAGCTACGGCAAGTGTTGCATGCCCGCAAAGATCAACTTCCACTTCGGGTGTAAACCATCTTAAATCGAAGCCATCATCCGAGGGGACAAAAAAAGCGGTCTCCGATAAATTGTTTTCAGCAGCAATTGCTTGCATCAAGTCGACAGATAACCAATGGTTGAGCGGTATAACGGCAGCGGGATTGCCTCCAAAGACCTCATCGGTAAAGGCATCTACCTGGTAAATTTTTAAATCCATTTAAATATCTTTTTAAAACTTATATCATGACATTAGAATGTTATCTTTGTCAAGATAACTATTAGCGGTTAGTAAATGTTAAAAATGAAAAGTTTTATTTTTGTAAACCGGTTCTGCAAAATGCTTTATAGTGTATAGCAATAAATAAAGATTTGTATAAAATCGTTTATTCCAAATGAAAAATTTTAAAATAATTCCGGATGGCGTCTATGAAAAAACAGGCTTCGATAATATAAAAAATTCTGCATTGAGGTTATGTTATACAGATGTTGGACGAAGAAAAGTAAGAAATTGCAAACCTGAATCTGATCCGGGAAAAGTGGAGGAGCTCAGGCGGCAAATGGCAGATACCATGAGGCTGCTCGAGCAAGGACACAGTTTTCCGTTTGTCAGGCTGGATAACCTGTTGTCAATTCTTGAAAAAGCACGCCCGGAAGGCTCTGTATTACCGGTTTCTTCTTTTCCGGTGGTATTCAGCCATGCCAGAAATGCACGTTTGTTAAAAAATTTTCTGGAAAAACAGAAAGAAACAACCCCGTCATTGTTTGAAATTTCAGATCAGATTCAAATTTTAAATCATCTCGAAAAAAATATACAGAAGGCAATATCTGAAAGTGGTGAACTTCTTGATGATGCAAGCCCACGGTTACAATCCATCCGGAAACAGTTAAATAGAAAGATGCAGGAGCTTAGAAATACCATCCTAAAAGTAATGAAACGTGCTTCGAAAGATGGCATGACTTCGGATGAAGGCCCGACAATTAAAAATGGCAGAATGGTGATTCCTGTTCAGGCTCAGTATAAACGCAAAATTGAGGGATTTGTTCATGATGTTTCTTCGAGCGGGCAAACAGTTTATATTGAACCCGTTGAAGCGCTTCAGATAAATAACGAGATCAGACAGCTGGAATCTGAAGAGAAGAATGAGATTGACCGAATACTGCGCGAATTGACAAACCACGTTAGAAAATATACACCGGAGCTTACATTGAACGAAGAGCTTGCCGGCACCATCGATTCTATTCATGCAAAAGTTAAACTGGGATTAAAACTTGAGGGTGCAATCCCGGAACTTTCGGCTGGCCGGTATATGAAAATTTTAAACGGGTACAATCCGGTATTGCAGCTTAAAAAGTTGGATGGCAGTCAAAAAGATCCGGTTATACCTCTTCACCTTGAACTTGATGAGAGTGAGCATGCGTTGATTATTACCGGGCCAAACGCAGGGGGCAAATCGGTGGCCATGAAAACAGTGGGATTAATTTTGCTGATGCATCAAAGTGGTTTTCCCGTTCCGGTGCATCTGGATTCAAAACTTCCGGTAATAACCGGGCTGTTTTTGGATATGGGGGATGATCAATCCATAGAAAATGATTTAAGTACATTTTCATCGAGGCTTCAATGGATGAGGGATGTGTTAAAGGATGCTGATGAACAATCACTTGTGCTGATTGATGAAGCGGCTGCCGGAACAGATCCCGATGAAGGTGGTGCTATATTTCAGGCGTTTATTGAAGAAATGATCAATCGAAAAGCCCGGTGTATTGTAACCACACATCACGGTTCGCTTAAAGTATTTGCCCATGATCACCCGGAGGCTGTAAACGGGTCGATGGAGTTTGATCAGAAAACCCTTTCACCAACTTATCAATTTCAAAAAGGATTGCCTGGCAGCAGCTATGCTTTTGAAATTGCACAGAGAATGCATGTTCAGGAAAACGTGATTCAAAGAGCCCGCGAACTCGTGGGCCGCCAGAAAAGCAGCCTTGAAAATTTGATTGTGGAACTTGAGCGAAAAAGCAGGGAGACAAGTGAAGTCCGGCGGAAATATGAAACGGCAGCGTCGGGTTCCGAAGCGAGGGAACGTGAATACCAGGATAAACTGGATGCTTTAAAACGTCAAAAGGAAGCAATTCGTCAAAATGCCCTTGAGGAAGCCAGTCGCATTATGCAAACAGCTAATCAAAAAATAGAAGAGGCAGTGAGGCAGATTCGTGAAGAGGGCAGGGATAATGATGAAGCCATAAAACAAGCAAGAAAAGAAGTTGCCGAATTTAAGAAGGAAGTTGATGAAGGTTTAAAAAAGGCTGAACCTGAGCCGGTTCGCCGGCCTGGTGAAATCCCCGCGCCGGGTGATCATGTGGTATTTGCCGATGGTTCAGCAACGGGCGAGCTTGTGGAAGTAAGCGGAAGCAAGGCTGTTGTACTTGCTGGCGGGCTGAAACTTAAAACCAAACTTTCAAACCTTGTGAAAGCCGAAAAGCCTCAATCCAATAAAAAAAAGCCGGTGTTTAAAACAGCATCCTATAAAACGGATTATGCCCCTGGCGATTTTTCTGCATCCCTTGATATCCGGGGGTATCGTGGCGAAGATGCTGTGAAGGAGCTAATGCTCTACCTGGATAAAGCTGCCGCCCGGGGATTAAAGCAAGTGGAAATTATCCACGGTAAAGGAGAAGGAATACTCAAAAAGCTGGCTCATGAGCACCTGGAGAATCGTAAGGAGGTAAAGAGCTTTGAATTAGCACCCATAGAACAGGGTGGCGCCGGGTGTACGGTAGTTTATCTCGGATAAGAGCGGTGAACAAAAAATTTACATCAGATCAATGGTGACAGATATAAAAATATTGGTATAAATTTAAATAATCCGGATATTATTCCGCCCATAAATCCCAAATCGTTTATTTAATCATTAAAATTTAATTTGCTATGAAAAATCCGTTCCTCTTTTTTTCGGAACTGTTCAAACGGCCCGCTTATGAAATTGCGTGGGTCTTTTATATGATGTTTATCAATTTGGCAAGCCTTCTCTACTGGGAATATTTATTATCAAAAATAATTTTTGTGGTGTTTATGATTTCATCGATGCTGATGATGGGCCTTTTTTCAAAGTTTGGCTTCACAAAAATTCTCGGGCTGGGACACATATTATGGCTGCCTCTTGTAGCGTGGATTATTTATGAACTGCCCCGGTATGATGGTTCGTACTTCATCTATCTGATAGCTCTAACCGTAACAATTTCCATATCACTGGTTATCGATATCTACGATGTGTGGAGCTATTTTAAAAATCCTCCCGAGCGTGAAACGGTTCATGCCGGTGCATCAAAATAATTCCGATTCCTGAAATCACCCGTCATTGTATCATTATATAAGACACATTGGCCCAATCGTTTTCAAACAGGCCGGGGGGAGGTTTTAATTGTTTCGATCCAATGTCTGACTTCAATTCTCGCGTTCGAGATTGGGTGGATACGTGTCTATTTTCAGTATCCGGTACACCGGGCACCACGACAGTGTTCCTGAAGCAACAAGAATCAGCCCGATTACACCAAACCAGTTTTCATAGTAGAATCCCGCAATAAGAATAACTGCACCAATTAACACGCGTATCAGGGAATCAATATTTCCTACATTCTTTTTCATGATTATCTCCGTTAGTGATTTGTATCAATTTTTTATTTGCAGGAAAAATACAACATTGTCTTAATTCAGAGAATAATGTAAAAGTGAAGCTTTTTGTAAGGGTAACCATTACAGTAACAGGATTATTCTTCGTTTTCACTTTTCCAGTTTAAAATGCGTAGCCAAGGCCGCCATAAACCCGGATTATTTCATTTGAAATACCAATATCTCCGCGGACAATAAAATCGGGTGTGAAAATGGAAAAAACACCACCAACTCCAAAGGTATGGTTCCAGTCTTTAAAAATTTTATCAGAGTCAAACCTTGAAAAAACCCGGCCGCTGTCCCAGAAGGCTTGTGCGCCAAGGCGTATTTCATCATCAAAAATAGAGAAAACCCAAGTACGAAGTTCAAGATTTTGCTGAATGGATGTATCACCGATAAAGCGCCCTTCAACAAATCCGCGCAGGCTCATAAAACTTCCGAGTGTTGGCCGTTCCCAGAATGGAGCACTGCCGCTTACGTGATGCAGCTCAATACGCTGCGCAATTGTTATATCAGCAATCAAATTGCGGTATTGTCTGAAATCAAGCAGGAACTTTGTGAATGAAAAATCGCTGGCAGTCAGATCTCCCGAGAAAGAGATAAGTGCTTCGGCAAGCACGCCTTTTCTTGTATCAAATTCATTATCCCGCGTATCGGCAACCAACCCGAAACCAAGCCGGTTCACCCATCCGCCATCTGCACCGAAAGGCCGGTTATTGGAAAAAACGGTTTCATCACCACGGGATCTTGGATCTGTGGTCGATATCCTGATATTGGTCATTACGTCAAGAAATCCTTCGTTGCCAATAGGCAGTATATGTTTGCGCCCTTCATGTTGAATCAAAAATCGCCGGAATTCAAAAAAATTAAGGTCATCATTAAAATCATTTGAAGAAAAAGGGGAATTGTTGCCAATTCCAAAGAAGGGTGTGTTTTGAAAAATCAAACCGTCAATAATAAACCGGCTTCTGATATCTGTACCGAAACTTCGAAGCCGGGTGTGATCGAGCAGCAGGTTAAAACTGCCTTTTGTTGATGCCGAGAGGTCTAACTGAGTCACATTTTTAAAAGGAAGATCGGGATTGTCTCCATAATCAAATCGCTGTCCGCGCGCTCCGCCAATAAATCCGAGATCGGATGTAAAACCTAATATTGGCAACACTGCGTAGGTCACATTCTCTTCTGACGTGGGTATCTGTAATCTGGTTTGAGAATGTACCTGACTGATACAAAAAGAACAGATGAACAAAAAAGTCAGGAATCCTCTTGAGATTTTAGCCATTGAATATACCCTCTGCTTCAAGAAGTTCAATAGTAGAAACAGCATGACGCAGATGAGGTATCACGATTGATCCCCCCACAACAAGAGCCACATACAGTGCATCTATTATTTCATCTTTGGATGAACCTGTTTTTGCACACTGTTCCAGATGATAATCTATACAGTCGTTGCATCTTAATACCGCCGATGCCACAAGCCCCAGCAATTCTTTTGTTTTTGCAGGCAGTGCACCGTCCCGGTATGTATTGGAGTCAAGATTAAAAAAACGTTTGATGCCAAGATGTTCAAGGCCTAAAATCTTATCATTCATTGCGGAACGCTCATTGCGAAATTTTTCAAGCCGATTTGTTATTGATTTCATATACTTTTGTACATTTACTTAGAAAAGGATGTGCTTTTTTTAAAATAAATTCATTTACAGAACATCAAAGGTAATAAATTTGCAGACATGCTGCCTAACAGGAAAAAATATAAATACAGATTAGCAGCTATCGGCGACAGCATGACACTTGGATTTAAAAACGGAGGTGTTTACAGGACTGACCTCAATTTTCCAAGACTTCTTGCCAATTGTTTTGATCCGCCACTGCCATTTGATCAGCCTTCTTTCTCAGGCCAGGCCGGAATCCCAATTAATATGGAAATGCTTGTGAGAGGCCTTCAGGAAGAAGTTGGTGATGAATTATCCTGGAATAAAACTCTTGCAGCCGGATCTCATATATACAGGACACTTCGAAGAATAAAAAAATACTGGGAAGGTGACCGGCTTGAAGTTTACAAAGAGAGGCAGGAGCCCTGGCATAATCAGTCAGTCTGGGGTTTCGCCGCCAGCGATAACTGGCTGATGACAGAAAAAAAATGCCGGGAGTTTCTGATAAATAATGAACCGAGATATACTGTTTTCAGTGTTTTACCTGATAATGCCATGTACATAACAGGGCGTATCATTTTAAATCCCGCATTAGACTCTTCTTTTGAAAACTCTTCTTTGCTTGATAATATCCGGTTTCTGAGTGATCACGGGGGTATTGAGAATCTGATTGTTTGTACGGGCCATAATAATATTGTAGGTGCCGTAACGAATCTTGAACTTATTTACTCGGAGGAAACAGGCCTGAACGCGTTTTATTCAGAAAGGCAGTGTACTCTTTATCGGCCTGAACATTTCGAAATTGAGATGCGAAACCTGTATGAACAAATTGCAGCAATGAAAATAAAACGTGTATTTGTTCCTACAATCCCTTATCTGACCATCCCGCCTGCTATCAGGGGAGTTAATATTGATTCTGAAAAAAACAGAGAATCCTATTTTGACTATTATACACGATTCTGGATTTGGGATGAAGATTTTGATCCCGGAAGGCATCCGCATATTACAAAAGAAGAGGCTATTGAACTGGATCAAAATGTAGATCAGTATAATACAATCATACGGAAGCTTGCCGGTGAATTCGATTTTTACGTTGTACCGGTTCATAAGCATGTGAGTGCAGTTGCGCGTCGCCGGAGAGGTGATGAAGATATACGGGCATTTCCACCCGAATTTTGTAAGGCACTGAAAAATAATCCTGATACCGCTTATCTTGTAGGCGGGAATCACGATATTCGAATTTCAACCGATTATCTTCGGCTGGGTGATGATGGCCTTATTGAGCGGGGTGGAATTTTTAGCCTGGACGGCCTTCACCCAACAACGATTGGATATGGACTGATCGCCAATATTTATTGGATGACCATGAATAAATATGGTGTTAAATTCGACCGGGAGATTGACTGGGATTTTATTATTGAAAATGACACTTTAATTACAAATCCACCGATTTTATTGAAAGATCTGCGGTTGTTACTGCGATTTCTCTCACTGGGCCGGCAAGAACGATTTACCATGTTCAGTAAAAACATACTGCAGCAATTAATGGAGATGTTTTCATTTCGAAAACAGGAACCGGAGATTTTATCCTGAAACAGTATCTGCCAGTTTTAGTCCGTTTTTTATGCAATCGGGAACCGAGATTCCGCCTCTGAAGTTACCGGCAAAATGAATTCCGGGTAGTTTATTTTCAAGATCATTGATTTTTTCAAGGATCGTATCATATCCGGGATGATACTGAGGAATGGCCTGGGGCCAGAATATATGCTCTCTGAAAACGGGGTCTCCTTTTACACCTAAGATATCAGACAATTCATCTTGAACAAGGGAAAATAACAGTTCGCTTTCAAGCTGTGCCAGTTCAGGCTGCCTCATTCCACCGACAAACGTCGTTAACAGCACATGGCCTGATGGTGCGCGGCCGGGGAATAGCGATGAATTGAAGAGAGTACCCAGGATATCCCGATTTTCCAGTTCCGGAACAAGAAAACCAAAACCATCAAGCGGATGTTCTACATTCGATTTATTAAATCCAAGGGCTGCAATTGAAACGGGCGGATAGGCAATCTCTTCAAAAAAACCCATATTAACGGATTCTGAAGGCATTATAATCTCTTTCATTTTATAGGCTGGAACATTCAGAATGATTTCATCAAATGGCCCGTATTTACCCAGAGTTGTATGAATGAACCACTGATCCCTATTTCTGCTGATTGCCTTCACAAGATGATTGAAATGGGTATTGGTTAACGAATTTGCAATTTTACGGGGTAATGACTGAATACCATCAGGGAACGATATCAGCCGGCGTTTGATTCTTCCGATGTTTTTTCTTTTTCTAAATCCTGCCAAAGATCCGGCAATCAGTGAACCGTATTCTTGTTCCATTTCATACATTTGAGGAAATGCATATCGCATGGATAATTTTTCGGGGTTGCCAGCAAAAATACCTGCCACAAGCGGATTAATGGCATAATCCAGGATTTCCTTCCCGATTCGTCGCTGAACAAACCCGGCAACGGTCTCGTCAGGATTATTGCTTTTTGATACAAATGGCTCCCCTAAAACCCGAAGCTTTGAACTGATCGAAAATAGTGAGGTCGTAAAAGCATTTCCTAAACCGGAGGGTGTGGCTGTTAAAGTGCCATTTTTCAAAATATATCTTTTAGCTGCATCCGGATCAGCCTCGATAAGTTTATCACCAAGATCTAAATCCTTTAGAAAGTTTAATACAGTAACGTCTTTCAGAAGAATCGAGTTGGGCCCGTATTCCACAAGCCAGTCATTATTTTTAACGGATTTAATAGAGCCGCCAGGATCTGATCTTTTCTCGAAGAGAGATACTTCGGCACCATATATTTGCAATTGAAATGCAGCAGAAAGCCCGGTTAATCCGGCACCGATGATACCTATTTTTTTGTCATTCATATAGTTAACAGCTTCCTGTAGCAGACTGTAAAGAGATTTAAATTAATTTAGATTAATTCTACATAACGGTTGCATCGTTTCTGCAGGCGTCTTAAATTAGACTCGTTCTAAATAACAATCTGAAAAAATAATTACTCCGAATATGAATACTAATCATTTACAGCAAATAATAAAATCTTTGATCGTGTTTGCTGCAATTCCCTCTATATTAATGGCACAAAATAAGGAAACAACTAAAAATGATTCACTTAATATTTATGATCGAATTATCATGGAACGGATAACCATAGTTGGCAAACCGGCCTGGGAAAGTAAAATACCGGGGGCGGCTACTTATATTTCGTTTACTGAATTAAAAAAACACAATCATAGCGACATCAACCGGGTTCTTCGAAATATCAGTGGAATAAATATACAGGAGGAAGACGGATTTGGCCTGAGGCCGAATATAGGAATGAGGGGTACAAGTGTTGACCGGTCGTCCAAAATCAATTTAATGGAAGACGGTATACCCATAGCACCGGCCCCCTATTCTGCACCGGCAGCGTATTATACTCCCAACGTAAACAGAATGAGTGCTGTAGAAGTTAGAAAGGGATCAAGCCAGATAAAAAACGGGCCAAATACAACAGGCGGTTCATTAAATATGATTAGTACGCCGATTCCAAATGAGTTCAGCCTTAATGCCGAATTAAGTGGTGGTGAATTTAGCACCAGTAAAATGTATGCCAACGTAGGTAATACTTACAAAAACTTTGGATTTATGCTGGAAGGATTCCGAATGAAAAACAATGGTTTCAAGGATCTTGACTTTGGAGGCGATACCGGCTTCGATATAAAAGACTTTACAGGAAAAATCATGTTCAGAACGAATCCGGATGCCCCGGTTTTCCAAAAACTGGAAATCAAGGGTGGATATAATGATGAGCTTTCCGATGAAACATATCTTGGCCTGACCCGTGAGGATTTTAAGGAAACACCATTCCGCCGTTATGTCGGTTCTCAGCTTGACAATATGGATGCGGAACACTGGCAGTTGCAAGCCCGCCATTTTGTATGGTTTTCAGATAAATTTAATCTGACCACAACCGCCTACAATAACAATTTTAAGCGTAATTGGTTTAAGCTTGATACGGTAAATGGCGTAGCAATTGAGGATATGCTTGATAATCCGGATCTTTTTCAACAGGAAATTGCCGTAACCCGCGGTGCCGATTCACCGGATGATTTTTTGAATGTGCGTGCTAATAATCGGGAGTATGTTTCACGGGGCGTACAAACCGCACTGGGTATAAATATTAATTCAGGCAGCTTCAAGAATGAGATAGAAGTTGGCATCCGTTACCATTTTGACGAAATGGATCGCTTTCAATGGGAAGATGAATTCAGGATGGAGAACCGGGAGATGGTGTTAACAACGAAAGGCATACCGGGTACCCAGAGTAATCGCATTTCAACAGCAAGCGTCTGGTCATTTTATATACAGAATGAAATTGAATTTGGTAAATGGACTTTTACACCCGGCGTCAGGTTTGAAACGATGGATCTTCAGCAGGAGCGATTTACGAATCAGGATGTTAACAGGACGGGTGAAGGACTCACAATCAGAGAAAACAACGTAGATGTGTTTGTTCCGGGAGCAGGGTTAACTTACAGCGTAACGGACAACATAACCCTTTTAGGTGGTGTGCACCGAGGTTTTGCCCCCCCAAGCCCCGGTAGCCCTCAGGAAACCAAATCGGAAGAAAGTATTAACTATGAATTGGGCTTCAGATATAACAACAATCTGATTAAGGCAGAACTTATCGGTTTCTTTAACGATTTTGATAATCTTCTTGGCTCTGATATTGGCGGCGGCGGTGGCGGCGGTACGTCCGCTCAGTTCAATGCCGGAGAAGCACGTGTTCTCGGACTTGAAGCTGCCTATCAAATGGATTTATCTCAGTTAATCAATATACCCGTATCGCTTCCTTTTTCTGCTAATTACACGTACACAAATGCTGAGTTTCAAAACAGTTTTTCAAGTACTTTTAATCCCTGGGCAGATGTAACCGCCGGAGACAGAATTCCTTACCTGGCTCCACACCAATTTAATGTTGGCCTTGGAGCAAATTACAAAGACTTTACTGTTGATCTGAAAGGTAACTTCAACAGCAAAATGAGAACAATTGCAGGCCGTGGCAGTATAGCGGATGATACCGGGATTGACAGCTTCTTTGTACTTGATGCAGCAGCAAATTATCAGATTTCATCCATGTTCAATGTGTTTATTAATCTCCGAAATCTAACTGATGAAGTGTATGCTGTTGCCCGCCGCCCCGCCGGATTGCGGCCTGGCATGCCCAGATCATTAATGGCAGGTGTCAAGTTTTCCATTTAGAATTTGCTTACATGCACTCAATCGATCACATATGACGTACATTTGATTAATGATTGATATTTACTGTTCCCTAAGAAATCTGCCCTGGTCACTATGAGTGGCTGGGGCAGATTTATATGGAAGCTATATCATCAATTACACGAGACGAGTGCTTTTTTTACAATTTCAATTGATTTTTTGGTTGAAATCTGTGCCTTAAGTTTCATAAGCAGGAAATAAAGCCCAAGATGAACACGTGTACTGTAGATGAAATGTTTACTGCCTCTCGGTTCATTCGAAATGGGAGCATTTTTTGTATATGATTTTATCTGTTCTTCAAATACAGGATCTCCAAAGTCAAAGGTATCCTCCTTGTACGGCAGGGCAAAGGTGTAACCGTAATTACGGCAAAATTCAAAATATTGTTTCTCTGCATCATCTGTGCCGGGATCTTTTCTAAGGATATCCATTTTTTGATATAGCCGTATAATTGCTTCTTCATCTTGCTCCAAATGGGTAGGGAGCAAATTCAAATAGTTGTAGAAAAATTCATCCGGGAATTTTTTAACGCATCCGAAGTCAACAATACCCAGTTTTCCAACAGGTGTAAACAGGAAATTGCCCGGGTGGGTATCGGCATGAATCTCCTTATTCTCTTCCACCTGGTTATGAAAAAAATCCCACAATAGCTGCCCGTAATGATTTCTTGATTCCTGAGAAGGATTCGATCCAATAAACTCATTCAGATGGCATCCTTCAATAAACGTCATTGTCAATAATCGTTCAGTAGAGTAATCTTCAATCCATTCCGGAGTTACAAATTGTTCCCCGGAAAACCGGTTATGAAAGTTCCTGATTTGATTTCCCTCATATATGTAATCGGTTTCAAGAAGCAGGGTATCCCTTACTTCATCAAAATATCCGTCGATATCACTCCCGCTTTTAACGAGCCTTCGGAAAATTGAACGTGCAATACTTAAGTCGGATGATATCGTATTTCTCACTCCCGGATATTGTATTTTTACTGCAACGATAGTACCATCTTTTAACACGGCTTTATGAACCTGACCGATAGAGGCAGCGGCTATGGCTTCAGTATCAAAAGATTTGAAAATCATTTCGGGATATTTGCCCAGTTCCTGTTTTATGACAGACCTGACAAGTGCCTTGTTAATGGGTGGAACTTTGTATTGCGACTGGGTCATTATATCGGCAAATTCATCGGGTAAAAATCCCTGATCCATACTCATTGATTGAGCAATTTTTAAAGCTGTACCCCGGAGTTTGGTGAATTCACCAAAAACTTCAGAAGCAGTTTTTTTATGAAGTTCACTTTTGTCAGGGTTCTTCCCGATTTTTGTATCCATATAATGACGGGCGTAATTGGAGCCTACACGCAAACCTGTTTTGGCAAATATTTTGCCGCGCTCAAATTTTGATGAAGGGAAATCGCTCATTAAATTTTTGATTCTTTTGGATTTGGTTCTCCTGATGTGATCCAGTCGGCAAGACTGCTTGCTGTTGCGATAAATTTGATAAATTCAAAGCTTTTATCAATTACAGCTGAATAAAATATTTCTTCGACAAGGGTTGTCCATTTGTCAACAAGAGCCATCGTTGTGGAATAGGATTTACTGCTATCATTACTCCAAACCTGAACAATAACGTGGAAGTGGTAACGAAACAGGGTTACAAAAAGGGATTGAATCAGAAGCTGTGAAGTACGTGAAACCTGTGAATCTGACTCAATTATTTGATTTATCTTTAGCTCAAGATCGTTTAAAAAATCACTATATCTGAGTGAACACTTAACCCGCGGTTGATAAGTTTCCAGAACATATTCGCGCTGATTTTGAAACAGGTCCAAAAGAGTTAAAATCACAGTATTTAATTTTTCAGAGAGTGTAAACTCTTGATATCCCTCGATTTTTTTGATGGTATCTTCCAGCAAAAGCAGGCGCGACTTGTAATAAAAATCAAGAATCGCATTTCTGTTTGGGAAAAGTTCAAATATATTTTCCGGCTTTAGATTCAAATCTTTTGCAAGTGTCTTAATTTTGAATCTATCGTTTACTAAATAAAGCTCAGTCGCTTTCTCCGAAATTTTTATCTTCAGCTTGTTTTCCTTGTTCATAATTTTAACTCTATTTAGATAGCTGGTAATTAAACTTTATATGGAAAAGTAACGTTCATTCCCGAAAATAAATTGACTTACAGATAAGATATCATATGTTGATTAAATCATTGCCACCTCCGACACGCCATCAGCGTGATGTACTATTTTTAACACTAACCGGTATTTTTTTAACGGCATTGGTACTCGGAAATGTTATTGGAACTACAAAATTTGTTACAATATTTTCATTTGAACTTCCGGTATGGCTTCAGACGATCACACCGGCACTTGTTCGTGATGAAAGTTTGTATACGATGAGTCTCCCGGTTGGTTTAATTGCCTATCCATTTACATTTGTGGCAACAGATTTGATCTCAGAGCTTTATGGCCGAAAGAAAGCACAACTGGTTGTATGGATTGGCTTTTATATGAACATCTATATGATACTTTTGATGTCGGCAGGTCATTGGCTTCCGAATACCGATGGTGTAAGTGGCGGTATAAATTTGTTTGAAGGGGTATATGGGTTTTTGATAGCAAATACGGTATCCAGCATGATTGCCTATCTGATTGCTCAATCAATTGATGTCCGGCTATACCATTTCTGGAAACGTGTAACCAGCGGGAGATATCTTTGGATCAGGAACAACGGGTCAACCATGTTCAGTCAATTGATCGACAGTATTACCATCCTGTCTATTTTATATGTGAGCGGCAATCTGGGTGAAAATATAACAACTCTGGCTGCCCTTGGTATTCTGATAGTAAATTCCTACATATTTAAATTTTGTTTTGCTTTGATCGATACTCCATTCATCTATTTTTGGGTAAAAATATTCAAAAATTACGATGAAGATCCCGAAGGAACCAGTCTGTATAAAGATTAAACTGGCGATGGAATTGCGGTAATAAAAAGGATAAATCCAGGCAGTTATATAATCAGCTAAAAAGGAAAATTTTTCGAAAAAATATTTCAAAAATGGTTGACAAGAGCGGGTTATTTACCTTACCTTAATAATCCTTTCACGATTTGATAAAGGTTTACTTAAATCATTATTTATGTCACGAGAAAGAGTGCCTTTTTAAATCAGGCACAGATTGTTCTTTCACAGATTGAAGACAGTATAAAAGACACAAGCAGATCGCAGAACGGGCCTGGAAGATTCACAGAGTATAGGTACAATATACAATGGAGAGTTTGATCCTGGCTCAGGACGAACGCTGGCGGCGGGCTTAACACATGCAAGTCGCAGGAGAACCCTGGCAACTATGTTGTCGGGGGGAGACTGGCGCACGGGTGAGTAACGCGTAGATAACCTGCCCATAACTGGGGGATAACCACTGGAAACGGTGGCTAATACCGCATAATGCAGCGGCCTCGCATGAGGACAGTTGTTAAAGGTTTCGATTGGTTATGGATGGGTCTGCGTGCCATTAGTTAGTTGGTAGGGTAACGGCCTACCAAGGCGATGATGGCTAGGGGGTCTGAGAGGATGATCCCCCACACTGGGACTGAGACACGGCCCAGACTCCTACGGGAGGCAGCAGTGAGGAATCTTGCGCAATGGGGGAAACCCTGACGCAGCCACGCCGCGTGCCGGAAGACGGCCCTATGGGTTGTAAACGGCTTTTGGGTGGGAAGAAAGGCTGGGTTTCGACCTGGTTTGACGGTACCATTTGAATAAGCACCGGCTAACTCCGTGCCAGCAGCCGCGGTAATACGGAGGGTGCAAGCGTTGTCCGGAATCATTGGGTGTAAAGGGTGCGTAGGCGGGCGTCTAAGTCTGGGGTGAAATCTTACCGCTTAACGGTAAAATGGCCTCAGATACTGGGCGTCTTGAGCACGACAGAGGTTGGTGGAATTCGTAGTGTAGCGGTGAAATGCATAGATATTACGAAGAACACCGGTGGCGAAAGCGGCCAACTGGGTCGTAGCTGACGCTAAGGCACGAGAGCGTGGGGAGCGAACAGGATTAGATACCCTGGTAGTCCACGCTGTAAACGATGTATGCTAGTTGTTGGGCCGCAAGGTTCAGTGACGCAGTTAACGCGCTAAGCATACCACCTGGGGAGTACGTTCGCAAGAATGAAACTCAAAGGAATTGACGGGGGCCCGCACAAGCGGTGGAGCATGTGGCTTAATTCGATGCAACGCGAAGAACCTTACCCGGGCTAAATCTGTGGTGACCGCCCCCGAAACGGGGCTTCCCTTCGGGGCGCCATAGAAGGTGCTGCATGGCTGTCGTCAGCTCGTGCCGTGAGGTGTTGCCTTAAGTGGCGCAACGAGCGCAACCCCTGTGGTTAGTTACCAGCACGTTAAGGTGGGGACTCTAGCCAGACTGCCTACGCAAGTAGTGAGGAAGGTGGGGACGACGTCAAGTCATCATGGCCCTTACGTCCGGGGCTGCACACGTGCTACAATGGATGCTACAACGGGAAGCTACCCAGCGATGGGATGCAGATCTCGAAAGGCATTCTCAGTTCGGATTGGAGTCTGCAACTCGACTCCATGAAGGTGGAATCGCTAGTAATCGCGTATCAGCAACGACGCGGTGAATACGTTCCCGGGCCTTGTACACACCGCCCGTCAAGCGATGGAAGTCAGGAGTACCTGATGTCGGTGGGCCAATCCCGTCAACTTGTTGTCGGGAAGGCAGCCGCCTAGGGTAAGCCTGGTAACTGGCGCTAAGTCGTAACAAGGTAGCCGTACCGGAAGGTGCGGCTGGATCACCTCCTTGAAGGAGAATCCCTGGTGCCCGTCTGCGATCTGCTTGTGTTTTTTACTGTCTTTTAGTGGAGCCTGACTCTGCATACCCGCAGGTTTGTTGGTGGGTTAGCCAGGTGAGTAGCAGGCATCATAGGATTAAGATGGTCCCGAAAGCCTTCGGGATCAGGTGGTTAGAGCGTCCCGACATGGATATGTCGGGAAGACCGCAGGTTCAATACCCGGGTTGATGGCCGGCTGGCTTCTGAGCTGTGCCATGAAAATGGGCTTGTAGCTCAGGTGGTTAGAGCGCACGCCTGATAAGCGTGAGGTCGCAGGTTCAACTCCTGCCAAGCCCACCAGATGTGGGGTTGTGATTACATTGCCAAAGGCAGACAATGTGGTTAGAGCGTCCCGACATGGATATGTCGGGAATGCCGCAGGTTCAACTCCTGCCAAGCCCACTTTTTTTGAGTTGGCAACTGCCAACTGTAAACTGATTACTGATAAAGGGGGCTATAGCTCAGCTGGCTAGAGCACCTGCTTTGCAAGCAGGGGGTCCGGGGTTCGAATCCCCGTAGCTCCACAGGAAGTTTTTTATTTTATTGAGTGGTTCGGGCTTGTAGCTCAGCTGGCTAGTCCCGAAAGCCTTCGGGATTGCAAGCAGGGGGTCCGGGGTTCGAATCCCCGTAGCTCCACGAGAAGTTTTTTATTTTATTGAGTGGTTCGGGGGTTTGACTCCTGGCAGCTCAACAGGGCCGGGACTGACCGGCCGCAGGCGGTAAGAAAGAAGATATTATTGAAAGAAACGAAGTAAAGCGTCCTGGCCGGTTGGCCGGGGCGGGTTCATTGACGTAGTGGTAGTAGTAAAGCTGTGTGTGTTGAAAGACGCACCAATTTTATAGTAGATCCGAGGTAAAGAAATAACAGAGCTCTTTTTTTGTTTGGCGGGTGCGATCCCGGCAGGGATTGTGCAAGCCATGCAAGCAAAAGCAGAAAAGGGCACACGGTGGATGCCTGGGCATACGAAGGCGATGAAGGACGTGCTAAGCTGCGAAAATCCGCGGGGAGCTGCAAAGAAGCGTTGATCCGCGGGTGTCCGAATGGGGCAACCCATCCCGACAGTTTACTGTTGGGATATCTGCTCGCAAGAGTGGAGGCGAACCCCCCGAACTGAAACATCTCAGTAGGGGGAGGAGAAGAAAACAAGATGTGATTGCGCAAGTAGTGGCGAGCGAACGCGCACCAGCCCAAACCCTGGCGGCGCAAGCTGTCGGGGGGTTGTAGGACCTGCGGAAAGCTGACGAGGTAAAATCGAAGCTGCCTGGAAAGCAGCCCCACAGAAGGTGAAAGGCCTGTAGGTGGACGCGGAGTCAGTGGGCGGGTATCCTGAGTAGTGCGGGGCCGGTGAAACCCTGCATGAATCTGGCGGCACCATCCGCCAAGGCTAAATACGTACGTATGACCGATAGTGAACCAGTACCGTGAGGGAAAGGTGAAAAGAACGCCGAGAAGGCGAGTGAAATAGTACCTGAAACCGTGTGCTTACAAGCGGTCGGAGTCCCGACATTTAGTTGGGGTGCCCTCCTGAAAAGGCTGATTGATTTGGCGGGGTTACGCGCAAGCGATACCCAAAAAAGACAACGGTCGGCAGGGCGCTCGAACTAAATGTCGGGATGACGGCGTGCCTTTTGTATAATGAGCCTACGAGTTGCGCCTGTTGTGCGAGGTTAACCCCGTTCCGGGGGGAGCCGTAGCGAAAGCGAGTCTGAGAAGGGCGTTCAGTACAGCGGGGCAGACGCGAAACCGGGTGATCTATCCATGGCCAGGGTGAAGCTGCCGTAAAAGGTGGTGGAGGCCCGAACCGTTGCAGGTTGAAAACTGCTCGGATGAGCTGTGGATAGGGGTGAAAGGCCAATCAAACCCGGAAATAGCTCGTACTCCCCGAAATATATTTAGGTATAGCGTCCGCGTGAGCCTCATGGAGGTAGAGCACTGATTAGGCTAGGGGGCTTCACCGCCTACCAAACCTAGACAAACTCCGAATGCCATGAGGTACTGGCGGGCAGTCAGTCACGGGGTGATAACGTCCCGTGGCGAGAGGGAAACAACCCAGACCATCGGTTAAGGTCCCGAAATACCGGCTAAGTTGCGAAAAGAAAGTTGGATTGCCCAGACAACCAGGAGGTTGGCTTAGAAGCAGCCATTCCTTAAAAGAGTGCGTAATAGCTCACTGGTCGAGCGATCCGGCGTCGATAATTTGCGGGCATAAGCCGGTTACCGAAACCATGGATTCCCCCGGCAGCTTCGGTTGTCGGGGGGGTGGTAGGGGAGCATCGCGGTTGCGCAGAAGGTGCCTTGTGAGAGGCATTGGAGCGGCCGGGAGCGAAACTGTAGGCATGAGTAACGATAATGCCGGTGAGAAACCGGCACACCGAAAACCCAAGGATTCCTGATCAACGTTAATCGGATCAGGGTTAGTCGAGACCTAAGGTGAGGCCGAAAGGCGCAGCCGATGGAAAACCGGTTCAATATTCCGGTACCGCCACTGGCGTGTGGCAAAGGCGTGACGCAGAAGTGACACTCCCGCCCCGTGACGAATGTCGGGGTTGAAGGGTGTAGGCTGGGGGGCAGGCAAATCCGCCTCCCGTGAAGGCTGAAACCCGACAGTACCCGGAGCCTTCGGGCAAAGGGATAGCGGAGGTAATCCGGCTGCCAAGAAAAGCGTCGTTGTTTGCCGGTGGTGCTCGTACCCCAAACCGACACAGGTGGGTGAGCAGAGTATGCTCAGGTGCTCGAGATAATCGTGGCTAAGGAACTAGGCAAACTAGATCCGTAACTTCGGGAGAAGGATCTCCCGACATTGCAAGATGTCGGG
This sequence comes from Balneolaceae bacterium, assembly GCA_050329675.1. Taxonomy (GTDB): domain Bacteria; phylum Bacteroidota; class Rhodothermia; order Balneolales; family Balneolaceae; genus CAYVBJ01. Next base: position 909 of record JBHJOO010000523.1, on the reverse strand, counting down.
ACGCAGTGAAAAGACCCAAGCGACTGTTTACCAAAAACACATGTCTCTGCTAAGTCGTAAGACGATGTATAGGGACTGACACCTGCCCGGTGCCGGAAGGTTAAAGAAGGGGGTTATCCCGACGCTTGCGTTGGGAAAAGCTCTTGACTGAAGCCCCGGTAAACGGCGGCCGTAACTATAACGGTCCTAAGGTAGCGAAATTCCTTGTCGGGTAAGTTCCGACCTGCACGAATGGTGTAACGACTTGGGTGCTGTCTCGGCCACGAGCTCGGTGAAATTGTGGTATCGGTGATGACGCCGATTACCCGCAGCGGGACGGAAAGACCCCGTGAACCTTTACTACAACTTTACATTGGCTTTAGCTGCGGTATGTGCAGGATAGGCGGGAGACGGTGAAGCTTCGATGCTAATCGGGGTGGAGTCGCCCTTGAAATACCGCCCTTGCCACAGGTGAAGTCTAATCCCGAAAGCATTCGGGAGACAGTGTATGGTGGGTAGTTTGACTGGGGCGGTCGCCTCCTAAAGAGTAACGGAGGCTCCCAAAGGTACCCTCAGCACGGCCGGCAATCGTGCGAAGAGTGTAAAAGCATAAGGGTGCTTGACTGTGAGGCATACAGGCCGAGCAGGAACGAAAGTTGGGTTTAGTGATCCGGTGGCACCGAATGGAAGGGCCATCGCTCAAAGGATAAAAGGTACTCCGGGGATAACAGGCTTATCTCCCCCAAGAGTTCATATCGACGGGGAGGTTTGGCACCTCGATGTCGGCTCATCGCATCCTGGGGCTGGAGAAGGTCCCAAGGGTTTGGCTGTTCGCCAATTAAAGCGGTACGCGAGCTGGGTTCAGAACGTCGTGAGACAGTTCGGTCCCTATCTGCTGTGGGCGCAGGAATACTGCGCAGGGCTGCTCCT
>JBHJOO010000057.1:0-2074 GCA_050329675.1 Balneolaceae bacterium | reverse complement strand
CTCCATGTTAGTCCTGGAGCTCTTAGTTTATGGATTGTAACGATGAAGTTCAGGCCTGTCAATATGGATGAAAATCCAAGGATAAAGACGCCGAGGGTCATCATCAGTACATTTGTATCGGATGTGGTACTGCTGTAGGGAGTATAAAAAGTCCAGCCTGTGTCAAGCCCGCCGGTAAAAATGGCAATAATAGTAAAGATAGCGCCGATTACATAAATATAATAACTGGCAAGGTTTACCCGGGGGAAAGCCACATCTTTGCACCCAAGCTGTAATGGAAGTATGAAGTTGCCCAATGCTGCCGGTACGGAGGGAATCAAAAAAAAGAAAATCATTATTGCGCCATGAAGCGTAAAGAGCTGATTGTATGTATTGGCATCAACAAAATTTTGAGCAGGAGTGAGCAGTTCTGTTCTGAGGACAAGAGCGAGAATACCTCCTATAATGAAGAAAACGGCAATGGATCCCAGGTACATTAAACCAATTCTTTTATGATCTATGGTTGTAAGCCACGACCAAAGACCTTTTTCAGAATTTAAATAATGAGTATTGGGAGTTTCTTCTGGTATGTATCTTTGAACCTGTAGTTTTTTAACTTTTTGTGTTTCTTCAGCAGCCATATCAATCAAGCGTTTTTATATATTCAATAATTGCGTCTATTTGGCGATCGTTCAATGTTCCGGTAAAAGATGGCATCACCGGATTATAACCTTCCGTTATTCTGGCGTTGGGTTCCAGTATACTCTCACGAATATAATTTTCATCGGCTATAAGTGTTTCACCATCCTGCATTGTTCGTTCACTTTGCCATAATCCCTGGAGTGTTGGCCCGATCATCTGGCTACCGTCAAGTGAATGGCAGGCAAGACATCCATAGCGGCTTACAAGATCTCTGCCTACATCCACAGGAGATGCATCATCGTCAACGGCATCAGCCGTATCCAACCAGGTTCGGAAGTCATCCGGTTCATGAACGATTACATTGGCTATCATATCTGCATGAGCCGTACCACAATATTCTGTACAATAAATAATCGATTCACCGGTTTCAATTGCCTCAAACCAAACAGATGTGTATCGGTTGGGCAGAACATCTCTTTTAACACGATAGTCCGGAACAAAAAAGGAGTGTATCACATCCGTTGAAGTCATTACAAGTTTAACAGGCCTGTTTACCGGAACATGAAGCTCATTAATACTAACGGCTCCGTTATTGTAATGAAATTCCCAAAGCCAGGATTTACCCACCACACGAATTTCATAAGCATCTTCAGGGGGAGTAACAGAAGTCATGTAACCAGTAAATCCCCACCCGAAAACAATTATAACGAGTATCAATGGTATTACCGACCAGGTAATTTCAAGAGTATTGTTGTGAGTTATTACAGGGGTCACATCATCTTCGGAGCGGCGGCGGTATTTCCATGAGAAATAGATAATGGCAATGGTAATACCCAATAAAAAAATGAAGCTTACTATATTAATAAAGTAAAATAATGCATCTGTTTCTCCTGCCATGGTGCTCTTTGCAGGAGGCAGCATCCAATCAATAATATCAATCATTATTCGATTTCAAAAGTTTGCGTTTGTGTCAATTTTTTTTCCCGCATCCAGAAAAGACCAAGAAATATACCGAGAAATATTAATGTAGCCAAGCCGCCAAGCTTCATGATGTTCATGGCAACAGGCACATAGCTGTCAGATGACGGATCATAGGTAAAACAATATAAGACGACACGATCAATGACAGATCCAATCTTTCCATCGGCTGATTCATAAAGGGCATTCCGTAAGCTAAATTCCGGAAACTCAATACCATACAAATATCGTGTTATTTTTCCATCCGGACTTAAAAATGTGATTGCGGCAGCGTGTATATATTCGCCGGTTCTTTGATCATATGTGTATTTAAATCCTATTGCTTCAGTCATCCGTTTAATATTTTCTTCATTACCGGTTAGCAGATGCCATCCGGCTTCAGCACCCGGCCGGTTTAAATCATTTACATATTTCATCTTACTTCTTGAAGCGTGTTCGGAAGTTTCATCAGGATCAATGCTAAACGAGATGATGG
>JBHJOO010000431.1:0-7369 GCA_050329675.1 Balneolaceae bacterium | reverse complement strand
AAAAGAATAATGCCCAAAGTCCGGCGAGCCGTAGGACGTGTCCGACCGCCGGCTGAGACGCAATATGATTGCCTTGAACACGGGTGCCTTGACACATGCCGTACCTGACGGCACGGTGGATGAGAATATATTTCCTTGTTTCTACCCATATATTGTCCCTAACGGGACAAGCATTGATTGTACCAAGAAAAATCCGTATAAATCCAAAAATCTGGTTAATCCGTGGTTCTGATGAAATGTACCGCAAGAATTTTAGCATGGCTACTACGGTTTTTTGGGCTTAGAAATAGGTTCCGTTTTTATCATGGCTACGGCAGCGCGCGCATCCACAAACCGCTTGGCGAAAAACACGGCTGTGAATATCCCGATCAGAATCACTAGGCCGGTAGCTTCCCGGCCCGTCAGATGCGATAAGAACCAGAGAATGACCAATGATGCGGCAGCTGGAACAAGATATCCGCCCGGAATCGTGAATGAGCCGGGGTCAACGGGCTGTAGTTGTCTCAGTTTGATTACGGACAGGGCAACTCCCAGATAAACCAGTAGAACGGCACCGCTGGATGCAATCATGAGGGCCTGTATTTCGCCCATAGATGCCAGTAAAAAAGAAACCGATGAGTACAGGATAATGGCAACATGGGGTGTGATGTACTTCGGATGAACCCGTGCAAGGATCGCTGGCGGGATTACCCCATCTCTTGCACCCGCGAAAATTACCCGCGGCAGGTTGGTGTTTGTACCGCTCACCGTCCCGAACATGGAAACTGCAGCACCCAGGGTGATCAGTGTGAGTCCAACCGGACCAAAAATCTGGTTTCCAACTTCAGCCAGCGGATTTGCCTGGAAATCTGCCAGTGCATCTCCCATTACCCCCAATGAGACCGTCTGAATGAGCATGTAAAGTATTAACACACCGCTTACGCCAATTAAAACAGCCTTTGGAATGGTTTTTTTCGGATTTTTCACTTCGCCGCCAATTGAAAGACCTGTTTCAGCTCCAATAAAAGCGAAAAAAAGGATGAGTGACATTTCTCCGACACTTTTCACTGGAGGAAGTGATTCCCAGATAAGATTACTTCCGGTTACATCTTTCCATCCAATCAGAACCAATAGCAGCAGGGGGATGAGCTTGGCCGTAGTAGTGAACAGTACCACCCTCATCCCGCTTTTTATACCGATTACATTAATCATTGCCAGGCTGCCAAAGAGTACCAGCATAAAGGTGATTCGTGCCCAGCCGGAATCCATTACCGGTACAAACGAGGCCAAAATTTCAACAATGGCATTGGCGATCGCTGCATCGGCTGCAAAGGCCGATACAATAAAGAGGTTCGCCGTCAGAAAACCGGCATATTTACCAAATGCCGATTCAATGTAGGTATATACACCGCCTGAATCGGTTACCTTGCTTCCAACTTCCGCAAAGCAGAGCATCACCAGGGCAATCAGGAAACCACAGAACAGGTAAGCTGCAATACTCGCGGAACCCAGACCGGCGGCCACAATGGCCGGCAGTATAAAAATACCTCCACCAACAGTGAGATTCACAATATTGGCACTGAGCCCCCAAACGCCGATGGTTCGTTTAAGGCCATCTGAGCTCAGGGTGGTTTGGCTGTTGGGTGGTGTTGTTGAGTTGCTCATTTATATTGTTCGGTTTTAGAAGGGAGTATTACAGTGGGGTTCCGATATTGTATTTTCATGCCTGCAATTCGACGCACTACAGTTAAGATAAAGTTGAAGAATGTATGATTTTGAAAGAAGGATCATGTCCCGTAGGGGCAAAATATGGGTAGAAAAAAAGCTCAACCCCGAATCCAGCGTGCCGTAGGTACGCCATATTATTAGCGCTGGGCAATGGGCTTTATTACAAATTCTGATATATGCTGTACCTACGGTACAGAAAAATGGCGTAGAAATTTTATTCTCTACCCATATTTCGTCCCTAACGGGACGAGGCAGCGTTGGTTTGATGCGGAAGAATATCAGCATGTCCATTTTGATTTATTTGTAGCTCTAACTGGTTGCCGCATAATCACCGAACGAAACTTTTGCAGGCTTGTACGAGATCCCCAAATCTTGCTCAGACCTTTTTCCACTGTAAACGAACCTCGGTTTTTCAACCACCGGCTCGTTATTCAGCATTCTGGTGATGTCCGACACTTTCCAGCTTTCGTAGCTCAGGTAGTACTGCTTTCCATGCAGGCCGTCTGTTGTTGCCGCCCGGTAAATACCCTCGGCCACATCACGTACATCCACGATGGCAAACTCCATATCATTATCATATAACATTTGCACAAAGGGGTTTGGGGCGATCTTGTTCTTGAAAAGATATTGCAGGCCCATTGAGGTAGAATCATCGCGGTTGGAGAGGGCGGGCCCCATCACGCCTGTGGGGTAGACACTCACAATGTCAACATCCAGATCCGGATGATCAGTGATAAACTTCAACACAACCTGATCAGCATAATATTTTGCCTGCGCGTATGGATGTCCCTCCTCGTTGAGATGGGGTTCATCGCTCTCGGTATAAAGATGATCGGGTGAGCGATCCGCTACCGGCATGGGATATCCCGTGTTAAAGGATGCAACGGAAGCAATGATGACCACATTCTTGACCGTGGCAGATTCATGTATAACCTCCATGAAATTCTCCGTGCCCTTGATCGTGGGTTCGAAAAGCTCTTTCGCCGGATCATTTACATCCAGCTGAAAAGGGGTGCCGCCGTGCACCACAACATCGCATCCATCCACAAAAGTCTTCAGGGATACGACATCGCGTGTATCCAGCGGGCAAATCTCGAGATTCTCCGCGCCGGGCAATTGTTTTAGATGGTCGTACTTTTTCTTCTTTTTGATATCTGTGGCCGATACCCTTACGCTGAAGCCATTCTCAAGGAATGTTTTCGTAACATAGCTGCCGATGTAGCCCGACCCGCCGATTATGCCTGCTGTTTTCATGATGGTTTTAATTAGTGGTTTGAATTTTCATAGTGTTCTCGTATTAAATCTCTGCCAAAATCCCCGTCAAAATCTCTCCAAACACTATGAATGTGATTGGCTTGTCCCTGGGTATTGTCAAATTCGATAAGAAAAGATGCACCCTGGACTCTGTAATAGTGGCCGATACCCCGTTCTGTAGCCCCGGCCCATCCAAACATGATGTCGCTCAGCTCCTCCTGTTTAAGATTTTCGATCCGTTTTTGGGAAATTTCAGCAGGCATCACGCTTAGATATTCGTTGATTAATTCCATTAGGATCAACTTCTGGGCAGTGTTCAATGCATCATACCGAATGCCAACCGCCCTTAATGGCCCTACTTCTATCGAATTTGTAATAACAACATCATAGTATGCGTGTTCACGGAATATGGCTTTCTTTCGCTGTTCGTCTGATAGCGAATTGAGTAGTTCAAACCCAAGATCTTCTTCTCTGTGAAGTGTTTTCTCCCCTTTACGCGGGCCTTCCATGATCATCGCGGGACTGGCACCCATAAAACGGGGAGCAATCGAGGTGTGCCCGTTTAGAATTGTAAAATGAAAAGAAAGGTGATGCCCCTGAAACGACCACGCCCACAGGCTGTCTGTCTCCGGGTTACCAAAAAACTCTATAAAATATTTATCAGGATCTCGAAAATCCTTATTCCCCTCAATCTCGGCAAGTACGTTTTCAAGGTCTATAATTCGCCTGGTTTTATCATACCCTTTCTCAGATAGAGATGATCTTAAAAGTTCAAATACCATTTTTTTTTGATCCTCATTTATAGAATCGAGTCTTAATCCTGTTCTTGGAGTAGTGTTGCCCGGTAAATAATGCCAGTACTCTTTAAATAAGTAATCAAAAGTTTTTTGTGCCAGATCTCTTTGATCATCGTTTAATGATTGCAAAAACCGTACAGCAGGATTTGTATCTGGAACCATATATGCAGATAAGAAAAATAGGCAGAGTAATGGAAAGAGGTAGTTTTTTAGCTTCATAATCGTAATAAGGATTAATATTGATTTCTAAATATTTATATACAGTATTTATAGTTGGTTGATATTACTTTTTGGGCAAATCCAGCGCCGGATTTCTGTCGAAGAAATCAAAAGGCCTCAGCTCAAACGAGTGCCACAGCACCGGCATAACCGGCCAGTCTTCAGCCCGCACCATATGGTGCATGCCCATGGTATACCAGAAAACGATGTCGGTATTTTCGATGGACCGGTTGGCGGCGGTCCATTTTGGCAAACCTTCTCCCGGAAGGCTTAATGTGGGAAATTCACCTGCTGCGAAGAGTTCATCGGCATGGTAGGGCGTTACCCAAAGATGATGATCGATATAACCCGCCCGTCTTCTCGGGTAATCATCCGCACTCAGCTTTGTGAGGGCCGTCATGCCGGGCATAAGCTGGTAGCTCGTTGGATAGCCGACATGATTCTTCCGGCTGCTGCTGGTCACCCTCCATAGTGCTGGCATATCCATCATCATTTTCAATTTACCTTCTGATTTGGTCGCGGCAATCTTTGGATTATTCACCCAAACGCTTCTGCGCGGATGGCCTTCCGGCAGCATTTGAGTGGTAAGTCGGTCTATTTGCAGGCTGTTGTTTGAGCCGTCAATATCCATATCAAGCCGGTAGCTGAAGTAGTGATCGTGATTGACCGCCACGATATGAGGATCTACAAATCGTCCGTAGGCATCATCCGGTGAATCGGAATTTTCAGCTTCCATTACGTCTTTCTGAATCGTAGATTTTGCTTCTGCAATCCCTGTTGCCCCGGCGCGTACTACAATGGAGCCGTCCTGCTGGAATACCCAGTCAAGTATATAATCGTAGTTTCCAACGACAGCGGCAGCCCGTACAACCAGGTCTCTTTTCACCCTGCTTTCGGGGCCCATATCTGCGCTGTTATGCCGCCAGGAGGGATCACCTGATTCTTTTTCAAAAATGGCGATCAGGTTGGGTACATGTTTTGGCCTGCCGTTATCGTGCATAAAAAGGCCGTCCATGTAATGCGCATAATCCGGCGCATCTGCACCGCGAAGCAGCGGGTTTGTAAATCCGCCCGCTGTGTATTCGCCCAAATCAATAAAATTGCGCGGGTACCAGCCAAAAGAGGGATCCATATAGGGGACAAAGATTTCAGATAAAAATCCCTCATACATAATCTTGCGCACATCGTCATTGTCATTATAAGTGACTGTGGAGATGACCATTCCCACGCGGTGGTCGGGTCGGACATGAAACTTCCATTTTTGCCACTCTACCTGATGCCCATCCATTTTAAAACCGGAACCGTTAGGTTGAAGTACCATCATCGGGCCGGGAACCTCTCTGACATTGGGAATTGATGATGCATTAAAATCGATATTCGTATCGGAGACCGGCACTACTCCCTCATCAACCACCCGAAGCACTTCCATCGCATGCATATCAGCAACAATCGTTAAACCGGAAATACCCCGTGCCCAGCTATTTCGGAACCCGGACGGATCCATTATGTGGCCATGGGCAATACGCCTGCCTATTTCTTCATCTGTACCGTAATAGCCGGGAGGTCCAAACCAGATATCAATTAAAGAAAGATCGTCAAACCCGCGTTTTTTCATCGCTTCAATAAAGTCGGGATGCTCTTTTGCTATGCCGGACATTTTTCCGAACTCTTCATCCAGCCATGTGGGCTGAATGCCTTCGAGTGCTGTCCATGATTCCAGTGTGCGGTTTTTTAAATCCACAACGGCTTTATACGTGTCCATTCCCTGGTGAACGGTTGCATACGCCATTCTTGGCAAAGTTGTGTTGCCATCCCAGTTCCAGACCGCTTGTTTGTCCGGCTGAACAAGGTTGATATGTGAAAAGCGGGTATCGCCATCCAGGTTCCCGGTCTCCTGAAGGGTTTCCAGAACTGTCCAGTAATCCTGCCAGGTGAGCGGGTCGAGTGGATGTGAACTGTTTTGAGAATATGAGATCTGAACTGATGCAGCCATACAGATCAGAATCAGGAGTTGAAGAAGAAAGAGTTTGGTTTTCATTTTGGTTGGTCAGGTTTGTGGAAATCAATACTGCATCTGTACAGTTTTTCAGCAGTGTATCGTAGTCATACAAAATGTACAGGAAGCGAACCATGAAGTCTTGGACAATCCACGCAAATGTTTGGACTTTTCGGTCAAAATGGGGAGTTCTTCGTGAATCTTCGTGTCCTCGTGCCTTTGTGGCAAATCTAACGGAGCTTGTTTAAGTCGCCGTTTTTTAACCACGAATCCGCCGGCTGGCGGACCGAAGGTGCACGAAGGTCTTAGTGGTGGTTTTTTTGGGTGAGATGCTTCAGGGCGGGGCTCGTCTTTTTGCACAGGGGAAATGCCCTTCCTTTATTCTGAGAAGAGATTGAAGGTGAGTGGGTGTTGTCTCAACGTAGAAAACGGGTTAATAAACGGTTTTGAAATCCTGATGAAACGGTTACAGAATATTATTGAGGTCTTGTTTTCCGATCGATAGTTAGCCATTAAGTAATGACTTTGATTGCTTAAGAATTTGTTCTTTCGATTCATCAGTAAATCCGCCGGCCTCAGATCTGTTTAATTATCATTTAAAAAATCCTGTACCAATGAGTTATCAGCGGATTCCATTTGAGTTGTCCAGCTATCTATGTACCACCTGCCTTTTTCATAATGAAGTTGAATACTGTTTAACCCTCGAATAGTAGTAGAAACATCAGGCTCTGTTCTTATTTCAAAAGCACTCCATACCTGGGCGATATTTCCATATTTACTGACTTCTCTTTTGAGTTCTATTTCGTAAAAATCCTCTTTCGGTGATAATGCCAGCGGAATGTATTCAGCCTCCAATGAAAGAAACAGAGCGTTTCCTTCATCATCCAGTCGGATAATTACCGCATTGTCTGAATGGATGAATTTATCTCTTTCAAACTGCCAGGGATCTTCACTTGAGCCTGAAATAACGTCATAATAGGCATCAATAATAGAGTCAATTGAAATTACATCATTTCCATATTTGTCACCCGGTGTTTGACTAAAAACTGATGAACAAGTTAGTAGTTCTATCAAACCAAATAGTAGAATTTTCATATTTACTTTCCTGATTTTTAGATACATCGGCATATCACCAATGCTATTTTATCCTTCCTTTGAACTCTGCCAAATTTCTTGGTGAATTATGAAGACAAGGTTTGCTGTACTTATAGTAGCTCAGAAAAACGATCAATACTTGGAGAAACCGCGCAAATGTTTGGACTTTTCGGTCAAAATGGGGGGGGGAGGGTGAGAGGCCTTAGGGCAGGAAGATACTTCCTCATCCCAACAGAAAAGCATTGTTGGGATTCGTAAGCATGACATGGTTTCAAATAGGGAAAAGGGCAGGCAAGGGAAA
>JBHJOO010000562.1:0-6826 GCA_050329675.1 Balneolaceae bacterium | reverse complement strand
CTCGATCAGGAAACAGTTTGATAATATACAGTTAACAATTTTTTAACAATGCAAGTGTAAGTTTAGAGTAGAAATAATTGATAAGAAACGAGTCATCAATTCTATTAAATAAAATCTTTAATTGGTTTACTATGAAAAAAATCTCCATCTATTTATCATTTTTAATTTTCTCAATTTTCTTTATCTCGTGCGGAGGAAACGATTCAAGTCAGACGCCTTCTCAAGACAGGGTTAACATACTTGGTGCAGGCGCAACTTTTCCGGCTCCTCTTATAACAGCCATGGCTGACGAATACAGAGACATTACTAACCGCAGGGTTACGGTTAACTATCAGTCTATTGGTTCCGGCGGGGGAATCAGACAGTTTATGGAACAGACCGTGATGTTTGGTATGAGCGAGGCATTTCTTTCAGATGATGTAATAGCTAATATTGAAGCTTCGACCGGCGGACGGGCATTTAATATGCCAATCACCCTGGCAGATGTGGTTCCAACTTATAATTTACCCGGAATTGGCAAAGGGTTGGTTTTCAGCGGAGAGGTGCTGGTTGATATTTATATGGGTAAAATTACACGATGGAACGATCCCAAAATAGCTGAACTCAATCCTGACGTAAATTTACCAGACCGAAATATTACCGTTGTTCACCGTTCCGATGGTTCAGGTACAACAAACGTATGGACAAGCTACCTCACACGTGTATCTGATGAGTGGAGAGAAAGATATGGTTTTGCTACAAGTGTGAACTGGCCTGTCGGAATTGGCGGAAACGGAAACGAGGGAGTAGCCGGTGCTGTCGTCAACACGCCCGGTGCCATTGGGTATAACAGCCTGTCATATGCAATATTAAATAACATGGCTTACGGTTCGGTCATCAATAGTTCGGGTAATATCATTGAACCCAGTTATGAGGCAACAACCGAGGCGGCAAATATTGAACTTCCCGATGATACCCGAATACTTTTTACCAATACCCCTGCCGAATATGGATATCCGATTGCCGGTTTTGCATGGATGCTTATATATGAAAATCTCGATCAAAATAATGCAATTAGTAACCGCAGAGAAGCTGTAGAATTAGTTAAATTTCTTATTTGGAGTATTACGGATGGACAAGAGCTTTCCGAGCTGCTCGGTTTTGCACGCATACCTCAGTCTGCACTCGATAAAAATATTGAAATGATACGTCAGTTAAAGTGGAACGGAGAAGAAATAGGGATAGAGTTATTGGAAGAGGCCGGGTTGAATTGAAAAACTTTGTAACCTCAACTGCTGATTTTCTTTTTTAAATAAATTGTTTTTAGATCGTATTAACATATCTTTTTTGACTAAAATTGCAATATATGAAGCCTGAGAAGCCAGAAGACAGCGATAGAAAGAAGCTGCCGCACATTATTTATCTCTGGCTTGGGGATAAAATATTTACGGTTGTTACAGTAGCTTTGGGGGCTACGATCATTCTGGTTACCCTGGGAATGGCCTGGGTGCTTTACCATGAGGGCAGCCTCGCACTGTCTGAATTCGGTTTTTTTGGTTTCATTACAGAGACTACATGGGACCCGGCTGTTCAGCTGGTGTTCGGTGCCTGGCCGTTTATGTTTGGTACAATTGTAACAAGTGCAACTGCCCTGATTATCTCTTTTTTTCCGGCACTGGCTGTTGCCATTTTTGCGGCAGAGTACGCTCCCGGTTGGCTGGCCGAAATTATTGATAACCTCATAAAATTAATTGCTGCCATTCCAAGTGTTGTAATAGGAATTTGGGGAATTTTTATTCTTGCCCCCTGGCTGAGGGATACGGTGTATGAACCGATAACCATGTGGGCAGAGGCAAACCATCCTGACCTGTTGCCGATTCTTGGTAACCCGATGGGATATGGAATAGCTACAGCGACGATTGTCCTTGCTCTGATGATTGTACCCTACACCACAGCACTTGCAAAAGATGCGATTAAATCCGTTCCGAAAGAACAGAGAGAAGCCTCTTGGGCACTGGGCTCCACCCGATGGGAAGTGATTCGCATGGCGGTTCTGCCTTATGCACGCGGGGGGATTATGGCCGGTGCCATCCTCTCACTGGGCCGGGCGATTGGTGAAACCATGGCGGTGGCCATGCTGATAGGAAATAAAAACACCCTGCCATTTTCCATTTTCGGGGCCGGTGCAACCATGCCGTCTGTTATTGTCAATGAATTCCGTGAAGCGGTAGAAAGCCTTCACTTGTCAAGCCTTATGGCTATTGGTTTTGTACTATTTCTTATAGCCCTTATTGTGAATTTAACTGCGGCCTATATACAGCGTAAAATTTCCACAGGCGGAGGGCAGGTTATATGAAAAGCCTGAAGAGACGAAGAATTCACGACCGTATCATGGTAGGCCTGCTCTGTATTTCAACCGTTGTCGTGTTGCTGCCCCTGATCATCATCATTGTGCATGTGTTCATTGAGGGGTTTAGTGCACTTAATTACGCATTCTTTACAGAAGAGCTTGGTTCTCCGTCAAGAGCGATCCAGGGCAGGCCTACGGGGCTTGTTCACACGATACTCGGAACCATTGTGGTAGATACTCTTGCTCTTATCATTGCTGTTCCAATAGGAATTGGGGCAGGGATGATGCTCTCGGAGTATCCGGAGCACACGCTGAACCCCACATTACGCATCATGAATGATACACTAAACGGTATGCCGGCCATTTTAAAAGGCCTGTTTGTATTTGTGTTGATTGTGAAACCAATGGGTACATTTTCAGGGCTTGCAGGCAGTGTGGCTCTTGCTGTTGTAATGCTGCCTATCATAGCGCGAACAACCGAAAGTGCACTTCAATCCATTCCGTGGACAATACGGGAAGCAGGCCTGGCTCTTGGCCTTCCCCGGTGGAGGGTCGTTCTGTCAACGGTTATGCCGGCTGCAAAAACCGGTTTGGTCACCGGTGTGTTACTTGCATTTGCCCGTGCAGTCGGCGAAGCGGCACCCTTACTGTTTACATCCTTTGGGAACAATTTCCTGCCAAACAACTGGTGGGGTTTTATCTTTGATCCCGCGGATACCCTGCCCCAAAGGCTTTACAGCCTGGCGATAAGCCCGTATGAACAATGGCATGGCATGGGATGGGCGGCAGCCATTGTTTTGTTTGGACTTGTAATGATTACTTTTATGACTGCACGATTCTTAACAAGAAATAAGATGCAGCATCAATGATAAATCAATCAAAAAAAAATCTTATAACAGCGGCTGATGTACATCCTGCGATATCAACATCAATTAATGACAAAACGAATTCTTACCGATCTGCTATGAATTTAAAAATGGAAACCAAAAATTTAACCGTTAAATATGGGGATGTATTTGGTGTAAAAGATATATCGTTACCCATAAGCAGCAAGTCAGTTACCGCATTGATAGGCCCATCGGGTTGCGGGAAGACTACGTTTTTGCGTGCCCTGAACCGAATGCACGATCTTACCAGGGAAGCAAAAGTAGAGGGTGAGGTAATTTTTGATAATAAAAACATCTATGATGAAGATGTTAACCCGGTTGTTATCCGAAGAAAAATTGGAATGGTGTTTCAAAAACCCACACCCTTTCCCACTATGTCTATTTATGACAATGTGGTAGCCGGGTTAAAGCTTGTTGGTATAAGAGATAAATCTGTTCTAAAAGAAGTTTGTGAAAAAGCGCTAAAGCAAGCGGCTTTGTTTGAAGAAGTAAAAGACCGTTTAAATACAGCTGCGGTGAGCCTGTCGGGAGGCCAGCAGCAACGCCTGTCCATTGCCCGCGCTCTTGCTGTTGAACCTGAAGTGCTTTTAATGGACGAACCGACAAGCTCTCTGGATCCCCAGGCTACCCTGCGAATTGAAGAGCTTATCCACTCTTTAAAAAAAGATATTACCATCATTATTATTACTCATAATATGCAGCAGGCTGGCCGCGTTTCTGATCATACAGCCTTCTTTTATGTTGGTAATCTTATTGAAGTTGGGGATACGAAATCAATTTTTACAAGCCCAAAAAAGAAGCAGACGGAAGATTATATTACGGGCAGATTCGGTTAAATTAAACACCGATGGCGAAAATGAATAGGGAAATAATTAAATTTTATTAAATGAATACAGTAATACAAGTAAATATTGATAAAATCAATCAAAAACTCTTAAAAATGGCAGACCTTGTTATTGCTGCCGTTAATGAGTCTGTTGATTCTCTGGTTCATAAAGATTTTGAAACGGCCAGGCGAATCAGGGATGAAGATAAAATAATCAATGCTTTACGCTGGGAAATAGAAGACGATTGCATAAATTTGATTGCAACCCAGCAACCGGTTGCGTCCGACTTGCGAGAGCTGATTGCACTCCTGACTATTAATACGGAACTTGAACGTATAGGGGATTATGCGGCTGGCATTTCAAAAATTGTAAAACTGATAGGGGATGAAAAACATGTGAAGCCATTAATTGATATACCCAGAATGAGAGATATCGCTGTGGATATGATTGAAAATGCGATGAAAGCCTACGTCAACCACAATGAAAAATCGGCCCGTATGATACACGGCCAGGATGATGATATTGATGATCTCTATAATCAGGTTTACAGAGAGCTTATGTCTTATATGATTGAAAAGCCTGAAAGAATTACCCAGTGTACATATTTACTGTGGGCCACCCATAATTTAGAACGTATAGGCGACAGGGTAACCAATATTTGTGAGAGAATTATTTATTTGGTTTCAGGAGAGTTAGCAGAAGATTTGTAATTTCAATATGATATATTTTTATTCATAATAGATGGAATTCCCTTTCTTCCTGCTTTTCCTGTTTTTTGCAATCGCGTTCATTTATGGGTCGGTCGGCCATGGCGGTGCTTCCGGTTACATTGCTGTTCTTACACTGACCGGATTTTTTTCACCTGAACTGGTTCCTGTTGTATTGATCCTCAATATTCTGGTTTCATCCCTTGCATTATACAATTATGGAAGCAAGGGATTTTTTGAGTGGAGCCTTTTCTGGCCATTTGCTGTTTCATCCATACCAGCTGCTTTTTTGGGTGGTGTTATAGACTTAGAGGTTCAGCTCTTCTTTATCCTTGTAGGATGTGTCTTGTTGCTTATGGCTGCAATGATCCTGTTCCGGACACTTAATAAAATGGATACTGAACATATTAAACCCATTCATATTCCTGCTGCTTTTATGTTTGGCATGGGGATTGGTTTTTTATCAGGACTCATTGGTGTCGGAGGTGGCATTTTTTTGAGCCCCTTGATCTTATTTTTAAACTGGGGAAAAATTAAACAGATTGCTGCTGTCAGTGCTCTCTTTATACTTGTCAATTCAGCCAGCGGAATACTCGGGCATGCATTAACAACGGAAATACTCTGGTCATCAGCCGCTCTGTTAGCTGCACCGGTGATCATAGGCGGCTTTGCCGGATCCCGTTTTGGGGTAAAAACTGTCAAGCCATCTTACGTTCAGTATCTGCTTTCAGTAGTACTGCTCATCGCCGGAATTAAAATGCTGGCTCAGCATGCTTTTTGATTCAAATTTTGTATACTCCCCTGAACTGAATCAAACTCTTAAAACATGAATAAAAAAGGAATCATTTTTGGGATTTTTATTACTCCGGAAGCAAAGGGAGAAATATTTGAAGTTGAAAATATTGAAGCTGTTGCCGGAATTGGATTAAAGGGAGACCGGAATTATTACAAACAACAGCGTCTTTCGGCTGAAAAAAGAAAACCAAAACACGAGCTGACCCTGGTTGAATGGGAATCGGTTGATGAGCTGAATCAATCCGGAGAATTTGGAGTTATCAAACCGGAAGAGCTGCGAAGAAATCTGGTAACCAAAGGAGTTGATCTGAATTCACTGGTAGGAAAACAATTTCTCGTTGGAGATGTTCGGGCAGAAGGACTCGAGTTATGTGAACCCTGCCGGTATCTCGAAAAACTGACCGGAAAAAAAATCATGAAACCCCTGATTCACAAGGCCGGATTAAGAGCCGGAATTTTACAGGATGGCATCATCTCAAAAGGGGATCAGGTTGAGATACTTTCCTGACATTGACTTATATTCCATGTGGTGTGCAATCTGTAATCATAATCTAACAAATCAACAAATTCAGAATTTATTTAAATGCCCAGGCCATTTCATCTCGCATTTCCGGTAAAAAACCTTAAAGATACCCTCACATTTTATCGTGATATACTTGGCTGTGAAACCGGCCGGACATCCGATCACTGGATTGATTTCAACTTTTGGGGTCATCAGGTAGTTGCTCATCTAAGTCCTGATGAAGCCGGCAAGTCCCGCAGTAATGAGGTAGATGGACACCAGGTGCCGGTTAAACACTTTGGTGTTATCCTTGACTGGGATGATTGGCACAAACTTGCTGACAGACTGAGGGGAAAAGAGGTTCAATTTATCATCAAACCCTATATTCGGTTTCAGGGAAAACCCGGTGAACAGGCAACCATGTTCTTTACGGATCCGTCAGGCAATGCGCTGGAGTTTAAAGCGTTCAGGGACGAGAGCCAGGTTTTTACCAAATAATTGTCAGATTGCTTTATAATTATAAATTAATGTCTATCAATATTTTAGATATAAAAACATCCCCTCTCGAGAGGGGAAATGTGAAGGCGAAATGCCCAAGGGGCATTTGAGGCAAACGAGGGGTGTGTCCCATGCTGCAATTAATACTCTCATCTTAAAACCACACAAATAATTTGATTCTAAATCAATAAATTTAAAATTTTCTGACTGCTGACTGCTGACTGCTGACTGCTGACTGCTGACTGCTGACTGCTGACTGCTGACTGCTGACTGCTGACCAC
>JBHJOO010000446.1:0-2916 GCA_050329675.1 Balneolaceae bacterium | reverse complement strand
AAGGCCGGAATCCATGATCAGGATCGAATGGCCTCTTATATTCACTTTTCCGGCACTCTTCACTGCAGCATCCTTCCATTATTTCTGCTCCCTCCTCAGAGCAGACAAACAACTTGTTGCATTCCATATTGGCGCAGTTAATATAACTGTCGGCCGGTTTTCCGGTTATCTCGCACCGGGCAATAGGCTCCAGGTTTTCCTTATTCACAGGAACCACCAGGCGATCATCAAAAACAAAACATTTACCTTTGAAATATTTTCCATCTTCTTCTTTTGCATAATTGAGAATACCGCCATGAAGCTGATTTACATCTTTCCAGCCCTTCTGTTTCATAAGCACTGAAAACTTTTCACAGCGAATACCACCGGTACAATACATCAATACTTTTTTCTTTTTGGGAATTTCAGCTTTTTCAAGCCATTCCGGAAATTCATAGAAGGTATTCACTTCGGGTGTAAGGGCACCTTCAAAATGGCCTATTCTCGACTCGTAATCGTTTCTTACATCAATCATAACATAATCCTCATCCGATTCCATCATTTCACGCCATTCACCGGGTTTCAGATGTCTTCCTCCATCTTCCGGATTCAAACCATTCACATGGATGGAGACAATTTCTTCACGAACTTTACAAATGAGCTTGGCAAAAGGCAGGCTATCCCACTCATCCGTCTTAAATTCGGTATCCTCAAAACCCCTTAACTTTCTCAGGAATTCTTTGTATGCATTCATCTGATCCGGCGTGCCGGCAAGTGTTCCGTTAATCCCTTCACTCCCGATGTAAACCCGTCCCTTTACGCCAAGTTTTTTCAGAAATTTCTTATGCCGGCTGCAAAATATTTCAGGATCATTTACGGGAGTAAATTTATAATATAGGATTACTTCATAAGTCATTTTCAAATAGACGATTTAGTTATATCATTCGTTTTGATTGTAATTTTAAAAAATACGAATCATTCGGGTAAATTATCCAACCTGTAACGTATCAAATGCGCTTATATCTTGTTGTATATATTTATTGTATTGGTTTTATTTTTGGTGTTCAAACAATTCTAAATTTCATTCGATATTTTGCAGGCTTTAAACAAATATATCGCCCTTATTTTCTTTATCTGTTTATTTCTGCCGCTTTTGCCTGCCCGGGCTCAGCCGGTTAGTCATCTGCAAAGTACTCATTCCCATTTTTATAATGAAACGCTGCTAAAAATTGAGAAAGCTGTACAGAATAACAGGATTTCAGCAGATGAAGGAATGTTGCAGAAATTTTATGCAGGCTACCGGCCTGAAGCCCTCATGCCGGAATTCAGAGAAACCAGCCCTGCTGCAATACGCTGCATGACCCCTCTTTTTATTGAATACCTTGAAAAAAAAGAAAATTTAAATCCTGCTATAATTTCTGAAATTGAACAAATCTTAACAACAGCACAGTTAACATCAGCGTCTGAAGAATATCTTTCACCATCCGGAAATTTTATTTTGCGATATGAAACAAGCGGTGAACATGCGGTTCCGCCTGACGACAGCAATAACAGCGGCATACCCGATTTTGTAGAACTGGCAGCGCATGCTGCCGATTCTTCTTATCGCTACCAGGTTGAACAGCTTGGTTTTACGGATTTTCTGATTCCGGGTTCTCCCTATGAAATAACATTCAGAAATTTTAATTTCTTCGGTACTACCACGTCTCAGGGTGCTACTACATTTATTACCTTACATAGTAATTACGAAGGATTTCCTCCGAACACTCATCCCGATGGCAATGTAACCGGGGCTTTACTTGTAACCGTTGCACATGAAGTAAAACATGCCATTCAGTTTGCAAATAACCGCTGGCAGGGTAATGCCGGCAGTTTCGATGTGGTTGAGATGGATGCCACCCTGATGGAGGAAATTGTCCATGACGATGTGAACGACTACTATAACCTGATCCCCCGTTCCAGTTCGATTTTTAAATCACCGCAGATTGCCACACCGGGCGCTTACTGGCACGTTACCTGGATGCTCTACTTTGCAGAAACATTCGGTATGGATTTCTGGGTAGATGTATGGAGGCATTTTGAAACCGAGCCTCTCAAGCCTTTTTTAACCGCTATTGAAGAGGAGCTGATATTGCGCGGAACCTCTCTGCGATTCCGGCATCTTAAAAATCATTTATGGCATGTGGGATCCGGCCCGGTATTCTCACCCCCGGATTATGGTTTCAGGGAGCGTCTTGAATATCCGGATCCGTCATTTTTCGCAGAACTGACTTTTCTGCCCGACAGCCTTCAGGACAGAAGGGTCATTCAGCCTTTTGCTGCCAATTATCTGCTTGCAAAGCCGTCTGGCTTGATTGAAGGACAGGCCAAAATAAGCTTTGAATTTGACCAATCGGATATTGGTTTGGGTGCCATCGCCTATTTCAAAAACGGAACCACAGATGTTACGACCCGGCTGGCATCAGGCGGCGGCAAACATGTTTTGGAAACAACCTGGAACTGGAATGAGCTCGATCAGATTGCTCTTTCTGTAGTCAACACAAGCAGAGTTCAGGGTCTCACTTATAACGTGTTTATAGATTCCGGCATACCCGATGAATTCAATCTTGCACAGAATTTTCCCAACCCTTTTAATCCTGTAACGACCATACAATTTGCACTGCCGCAGCCGGGTATGGTAAAGCTGAATGTATACAATGCCATTGGCCAGCACGTTCAAACACTGATCAACAATGAAATGCAGGAAGGCAACCAACAGGTTGTTTTTGATGCCACCGGCCTTGCCTCAGGCGTCTATTTCTACCGGCTTGAAACTCCCGGATTTACCAGAACGAAGAAAATGATGCTGCTAAAATAACGAATTGCCCTGCCAGCCCTCAGGCCATAAAAACCCAATTCCACTCAAAACCCCGCTGGGCTGGACGGGCTCCTATCGCA
>JBHJOO010000611.1:0-2347 GCA_050329675.1 Balneolaceae bacterium | reverse complement strand
GAACAGAAACCCATACATCCAAATGCTATGTATGAAGAACTTACTAAGCAAATAATGCGCAAAGAAACCTCAGACCTGAGTCATGCATTGCACAAATCAGGAAGAAGAGTTCAATGTCGCTGTATCTTGTTAATAACGCTTATTTACGTAGCAACTTTTGCGGAAGTTGAGTCAGGAATAGTTGTGAGATGAGTGCTTTTCGAAATGAATCATAAAAATATGGAACGTAGATGACACAGATCAGCTGGATGATCGCAGATGAAACAAGTATGTACTCATTATGATCAGCGGCTATCTGCACAATCCGTGTTATCAGCGTTCCATTTGAGAGAGAGCTAAAATCGAAAACGGTTTCAGGATTTAACCTCTGCCCGCTCTGCACTGCTGTAAATGTTAAAGTATGATGTAATCTTTAATAAAGAAAAATCACGCCTTTCGATTGCATTTACATAAATATATTTGGAACCAGCCATGATTTGGAGAAATAAACTGATACCCAATGGTATTTCTGCCAGGGCAGGCCAGTTCAGTAAATGGATTATCGAAGCAACAGTAAGAAGTGCAAAAAGGGAAGCCAGACTGTAGTATGTAATTGCGTTTTTATTCATTGTAATTAAGCATCTGAGAGTTTAAGAAGTCACATTTATCTGTAGAATTATATGCAAGCGCTTTTAACAAGAGTCCTTTATGAGGTTAATGTTACAGAATGTATTAAAAAATTATAATAAATCAATTCAGCTTTATGAAAAAAGTTCCATGAAATTTTGGGAACAGCTAAATATTAATGATTTCTAATGAATATTAAAAATTTCTAATATAAAATTTTACACTTTTGTTATTTTTCCCAACCTGGAATGACTTGGCTGTAGATGGGTACGGTCCGGGTATTGTTGGTGTCTGTGTAGGGTTTTTCCTAAATCAATGCAAGCTGTGAACGAGGAGATTTCCCCGGACGCTTTCGGTGGAAGGGCTATCACTTACTGCCGCTTCGTGGGATAAAAGAGGAGCGCTCGGAGCGCTTACTCGTTTCCCGACAGGCTGTAACTTACAAACAGGGCTGGGTTTTGTTCTGTCGGGAAGAGTGGAGGGATCTCATATGTTACCCATTCAACATTGTCACTTAATTATTTTAAGTTTGATGGTCGGGTTGTGGAACTGTAGAACTGTAGAACTGTAGAATTGTGGAATTGTTGAACCGTATTTTGAAGCTGCTGCTTGCAACAAACAACAAACAACCATAAACCATAAAGGAAGAACCTTTGCCTTTTCTGTTTTCACTTTTGACCGCAAAGTCTAATGCCCTCAACCGAAATTGTTTATTTGGAAAATGAAAGCACCTGGACGGGATCGGTTTTGGCGGCGGTACGGGCGGGCAGCCAGGATGCAAGGGTACAGAGAAAGAAGGTTACTGCCGCAACGATAAAAAAGTCAAGCATATGTGGTTCAACCGGTACATAGCTCATATAATAATTTTCTTCTGCAAGTGGAATAATCCGGTATGATCCCTGCGCCCAGTTGAAAAAGATGGATATTCCAATTCCAATGATTAATCCGATCGTGGCCACAAACAACCCCTCCATTAAAAATATTCTCCGGATGGATTTATTTTTAGCCCCGATTGTCTTAAGAATACCGATATCACGTATTCGTTCAAGCACCATCATCAAAATAGCTCCAATCAGGTTAAATGCAGCCACGATCACCATCACACTGATTACAAATGGTATCGTTTCTTCCTGAAGGTCCACCCAGGCAAAAATATTTCTGTGACGCTGAAATATGTTTTCCGTTACATATGGAAAACTTGTCTGATCTCTTACAGCGGTATACACAGCAGTAATATGAGCATTATCTTCGGCCATTATCTCAAGTGCCGTTGCCTGTATTCTGCCAATGCGAAACAGTTCACGGGTATATTGAATTTCAGTCATTGCGAAATTATCATCGAACCGGTCGATGCCTGTCTGATAAATAGCAGATGTATGGAACTGTTTAATTTCCGGAGAATTGAATGGAGAGGGCAGGCCATCAATAGTATAAACGGTTACCTTTGAACCAATTTCAGCACCAATCGTTCTTGCAAGTTTGCTTCCAAGTATAATACCCGGCAAACCATCGTCATTTGGCTCAAAACTGTACTTTCCCTGAGTTAAATAGGATGGGATATCGGTCAGACTTTTTCCGGATTCAACTCCTTTTAACATCGTTCCGCTTACATCCCGTTCCGATTGTATCATCACTTGTCCCAGAACAATGGGCTTTGCATTTTTTACATATTCGATATTCCGGACAAAAGTTTGCAGGGTATCCGCTCTGAACAGGGGGTCTCCTCCATAAGAAAAAACCG
>JBHJOO010000115.1:0-2077 GCA_050329675.1 Balneolaceae bacterium | reverse complement strand
CGCAAGCCTGTTTGCCGGTGTACTCGGATTTGAATCAAAGGCTTATTTCCAGGCACAGCAAGGTGCCGATACTGCGCCACAAGTTCAATTTTAAAACCAAATAATCCAATGCCCAAACGGAAATTTCTTACCGAAGAAGACGAGCGCAAAATTGTATCAGCCATCGGCAAAGCTGAATCCGGTACAACCGGCGAAATCCGTGTACATCTGGAATTCAAATGCAAAAAGGATCCCCTTGAACGGGCAAGAGAGTTGTTTCATCAGCTTAAAATGGATGAAACAGATGCCAGAAATGGGGTAATTCTCTACATCGCCTCTGATGATAAGAAAGTGGCGATCTATGGCGACTCCGGCATAAGCGAACAGGTGGAAGATAATTTCTGGCAGGAGGAAGTTGAAAAACTGATTACTGAATTCAGGCAGGGCAATTTTGAAGAAGGCATCGAATCCGTTATCGGTGATATCGGGGAAAAACTATGCCGCTTTTATCCATCCGATGGAACCGATCCGAATGAACTTGGCAATGAAATCAGCTTTCAGGACAATCGGGGAAAAAATCAGGACTATGACACTAATTGAAACAGATTATATTAATATTATTTCAATCCATAATTTGTACAAAACCACAACAAAAGTAATCCTGACTCTCTTTATTTCTGTGATCATGATATCTATGGATTTTCAGCCGGCTTTTTCACAGGATCTTCCCGAGAGGCCCGTTGGCCATGTGAACGATTTTGCCAATATTCTTTCATCTTCCGAGCGGAATACACTTGAAACCAAATTGCGCACATATCGCGATTCCACTTCGAATGTTATCGCTATTGCCACGATCAGCAGCCTTCAGGGATATCCGCGGGAGGAGATTGCCACAAAACTGTTCAATTCCTGGCGAATGTGGGAAGGTCACCGCCAGAATGGTGTGCTTTTTCTGATTGCCCCGAATGAGCGCGAAATGCAGATAGAAGTCGGCTATGGATTGGAGGGTGCTGTTCCGGATGCTATCGCAGGCCGCATTGTCCGGGATATATTGAGGCCCAATTTTCAAAACGGCCATTTTTACACCGGTCTCGATGAGGCAACTACAGCTGTTATAAGAGCTGCTGCCGGCGAATTCGATGCCATCTCTCAAAATAGTACAGGGAAATCACCGGTTGCCGGTTTTTTCCTTTTATTGCTTGTTGTCATTGTTATTTTCTCACTTCTCTCAAAAGGCAGCAGGCATGGCGGACGCCGCAGCAGGCATACGCTTGGATCTGGTGGTGTGATCATCTGGGGAAGCGGCGGTTTTGGCGGCGGACGAAGCGGGGGCTTCAGCTCCGGAGGTGGAGGTTTCGGCGGCCTTAGCGGCGGCGGTGGGTTTGGCTCGGGCGGAGCCGGGGCAGGCGGCAGCTGGTAATTACGGTGGGTTCTGATTTGTGATGAAAGAATGTGTTTCGTTTACTTTGCGATCCGTTGTCAGTTGTCAGTTGAGCTGAGTGAAAACCGACAGTGAGAAATTTGACCAGGGGCAGGTGTATAACTTTGTCGGGGTAGACATTAGGCAGATGAGCGCTCCGGGTGGAGCGATTCATCGTCATCTCTCCGAGCGCTTCGCGTATACTTTGCGCCCATCGCGTGAAACCAATAGAACTTGATCAGGATGTTTGGTTAATCTGAACTGAAAGAAGTGTATGCCGACAGTTAATAGCTTTGAATCTTATCACCTGTAAATCAACGAAACACCAAAACTCTTCATTCATTACGAAACTCTTTCGTGATCCAATTTGTTGAGAATGCAAAACAACAATACTAATTAATTCACTAAACAATACACAAATGTTAGACAAGTTAGGATATATCGCCGCAGGGCTCGGTTTCACTTCAATCGCTGCAAGCATCGCAGCATGGTATACAGAGAAGGGTGACGATACCGTTGAAAATGCACATGCTGAACGAACAGGCATATTTATAGGATTGTGGCCACAAACTTTTTTTGCACTCGCTCTGCTGCTTTTTAAACTCAAAGAATTAGGATATGACAGAGAGGCAAAACGCCTGCTGAGCAAAATAGAAGATACGTTTTCAACTATTGACT
>JBHJOO010000270.1:0-2085 GCA_050329675.1 Balneolaceae bacterium | reverse complement strand
AGGATTTCCAATATATCACCAGCGAGAACATTATAGATTTCGACCCGGTCATCCTTTATGCTCCGGCGAAGTTGTTTTACAAAATTTTCATTTGCTTCAATTAAAATCAATCTTGAATGCGGGGTTATTTTTCCAAGAATATATCTTGAAAAAACTCCGTTTCCGGGCCCGTATTCTACAATGTTAATATCTTTTGAAAAATCCATATGCAGACATACTTTTTTCACGCAACGCAGGGAGGTGGGTGTTATAGATGCTACATCACGATCTTTAATAAAATTTTTAATATAGGTAAAGGTGGTATTCATTTAACCTTATTCATAATTCATCTTCAAGTTGTCCGATTTGATCGCGAATTCGGGCAGCTTCCTCAAATTCCATATTTTTGGCAGCATGCAGCATGGTATCACGCAAATAATCGATAAATTTTTCCTTGCTTTCAAATGTAATTTCTTTCATTGCAGGATTTGCCTTGTAGGTTACCCCATCATCGGCAACTTTAACTATTTCAAGATAATCATCTTCGTCCTTATTTGTTTCAAAATTAAAATTTTGTGTCGAAATCAGTGCCGGATCAACAAGCGGTTTTAAATCTTTTACAATTGTAGTCGGCGTGATACCGTGTTTTTCGTTGTACTCTTTTTGCAGTTTACGGCGGCGGTTTGTTTCATCAATAACCCTCTGCATACTGCCGGTTATTTTATCTGCATATAATATGGCTTTTCCATCAACATGCCGGGCGGCGCGCCCCACAATCTGAAAAAGAGATGTTTCAGACCGGAGAAATCCTTCTTTATCAGCATCCAGGATTGCAACCAGGCTCAGTTCCGGGATATCAATTCCTTCTCTCAGAAGATTAATACCGACCAGCACGTTAAAATCACCGCGCCGGAATTTAAAAAGTACTTCTATCCTCTGCATGGCATCGAGTTCACTGTGCATGTAAGCCGCACGGATACCAAGATTTTTCAGGTACTCACTTAATTCTTCACTCAGTCTTTTTGTAAGTGTGATACAGAGAACGCGCTCGTTTTTTTCGGTTCGTATTCGAATTTCTTCAAGCAGATCATCAATTTGTGTATCTATGGGCCTTACTTCTATTTCGGGCTCCATCAATCCGGTTGGCCGAATGATTTGCTCAACATATACACCGCCTGACTTCTCCAGTTCATAATCTTTTGGAGTGGCACTGACAAATACACATTGGTTAATCATAGACTCCCACTCTTCGAAAGTAAGAGGCCGGTTATCAAGCGCGGATGGCAGCCTGAATCCATGCTCCACAAGTTCAATTTTACGCGACCGGTCACCGCCGTACATGGCCCCTATTTGTGGAACGGTTTGATGGCTTTCATCCACAACAAGAAGAAAATCATCAGGAAAATAGTCAAAAAGGCAATAAGGGCGTTCACCCGGTTTTCGGGCACTCAGGTATCGGGAATAATTTTCAATTCCGGCGCAATAGCCAATTTCCTGCATCATCTCAATATCAAAAAGGGTACGCTGCTGAAGCCGTTTGGCTTCGAGATATTTTTCCTCACTTTGCAAAACTTCCACACGCCAGTGCATCTCATCACGAATCTGATCAATGGCCTGTTCCAGCCTGTCTTTTGTGGTAACATAATGAGATGCCGGATAGATTCTGAATTCATCGATCTTTTCCAGCCTGGCTCCTGTATTCACATCAAAAATATTCAATTCCTCTATTTCATCACCCCAAAACGTAATTCGAAGCCCCTCGTCAGAATAGGCAGGATAAACATCGACAACATCGCCTCTCACACGAAAAGAACCGCGTGTAAACTCATTGTCCTTTCGGGTATAATGGAGGTCAACCAAATCATAAAGAAGCTTATTTCTGGGAATGTCCATGCCCGTTTTCAGGCCGATGATCAGGCGCTCGTATTCAGAGGGGGAACCAATTCCATAAATACAGCTAACCGAAGATACAATAATTACATCCCTGCGCCCGGAAAGCAGTGAACTTGTAGCCCTGAGCCTGAGCCGCTGTATCTCTTCATTAATTGACAGATCTTTTTCAATGTATTTATCCTGAGCCGATAAATAGGCTTCAGGCTGATAATA
>JBHJOO010000114.1:0-2073 GCA_050329675.1 Balneolaceae bacterium | reverse complement strand
CGACCCGGATGGAAACAGTGTTCCGGAGAATGAACGCGGTGAAATTGTCATTCGGGGATTAAATGTAATGACAGGATATTTTAATAATCCGGACGCCAACGAAAAGGCGTTTAAAAATGGATGGTTCCGGAGTGGAGACGAGGGGTTTTACGTGAAGGATGACTCCGGTTTATCTTATTTTTTTATTACCGGAAGATTGAAAGAACTGATTATCAGAGGTGGTGTGAATTTATCACCCTTTGAAATCGATGAAGTTATCAATAAAGCACCGGGTGTGAAAGCCGGTATTGCCGTAGGGTTTGAAAATGACTGGTACGGTGAAGAGGTTGGTGCTTTTGTTAAACTGAAAGAGGGTTTTGACCCGGATGAGAAAGCAATTATTGATTTCTGCAGAGAACATCTGACTTTTGCAAAAAGCCCAAAAGTGGTTGTGTTCGGAGATGACATTCCTGTTACTTCAACCGGTAAATATCAGCGAATGAAAGTTGCCCATCTCTTTAAAAAATGGAAAGAGGTTCAATTTTAAGACTTTATGTTGATTTTTTTGGATTGATGGTTACAGGCTGCGGGCAAGCAGCATTTTCAGATTTATAAAAAGCTTTCTGTAAATTTATATGATATTTTAGAATGATCCCGTATTTTTAAAAGAAAAACCATGAACAAATTACCGGACTTGCATCAGCAGGCAATGATATTTAAAAACAAAAAGCGCCTTCAGCATGATGGGGGCAGGGCATGGATTAAAGATTCTCAGCTGCACAGTGCCCGAAAGAATGCAGATCTCAAATTTGAGACATATCATCCGGATATGAAAACAGGGAGCAGAAATAGTGATTCATCGGATAAACACTGAGCAATTTTTTAATAATTGAGATTTTTTATCATTTAACAGAAACCTGAAATGTCATTCGAATTAAAAGATTTTCAAAAAGATGTGATAGAAGCCTGCCGGATAAAACCGGTAGTAATAGATTTTTGGGCCCCGTGGTGCGGGCCTTGCAAACAACTTGGGCCTGTAATTGAAAAACTGGCCGGTGAAGCTAAAGGCCGGTGGAAGCTTGTAAAAATAAACACGGATCAGCATCCCGAACTTGCAACTCAATTCAATGTACGCGGAATTCCGTCGGTGAAGATGGTGTACGAAAATGCCATCATCGCTGAATTTACCGGAGCCCAGCCGGAACCCATGATTCGGAAGTGGCTTGAAGAAAATCTGCCGGATCATATTGATGATGAACCGGGATGGGAAGAGAGCGTTAATGAAAAACTTGCAGCAGGCGACCGTAAAGCTGCTTTGAAAGCAGCTGAAAAACATGCCAAAGACGCAGATGACATCCTTTCGGCAAAGCTTGCCATGTTGTATTTACCCGGTAATACAGAACAGGCCAAAAAATGGATCGGAAATATCAGCGAAAAAATTAATTTTGAGATTGAGATCGAAGCATTTGAAACCGTTTTACATCTTAAAAAAATAAAAGATGGTACAATTACACTCAATGGATCTGAATCTGTTTCGGCCTATTTAAAGGCAATTGAAGAACTCTTCAGTGAAAATTTTAATGAAGCACTGGATGGTTTTATACAGTGCCTGCAAACAGACCGTCAGCTTGATGATGACGGTGCCCGTAAAGCCTGTATTGCTATTTTTCAGATGCTGGGAGAAGTTCATCCGCTCACACAACGTTACCGGCGAATCTTTTCGATGTCGCTTTATTAGGATTGATATCACGCAAGCGCCTGATTTACGAAAATCACTCAATCCCTACTGAGTCTTTCACTTAATGGAACACGGATAAACACGGATTGAGCGGATAGTCGCTGATCATAATGTGTGCATACTTATTTCATCGGCGATCATCCCCCTGATCTGTGTCATCTGCGTTCCATAATTCCATGGCTCATTTCGAAAAGCTTTAAACCCCGACAGGCTACTTGCTATATTAAAGGCCCGGCTTCCATCAGCTCTCTGCTTGCTTCGCTTTCAAATTTTCTGAAATTCTCATTAAACATTTCAGCCAGTTTTTTAGCTTTTCTGTCGTAGGCACTGGTGTCGTCCCAGGTATCGCGTGGGAT
>JBHJOO010000188.1:0-3925 GCA_050329675.1 Balneolaceae bacterium | reverse complement strand
CGGATCCGGATATTGATCTGGGGTTGATGGTAGAAGTTCCGGCAATTGCTTTGATGGCAGAACAGGCCGCAAAAAAAGTTGATTTTTTTAGTATAGGAACAAATGATCTGATTCAATATACACTGGCTGTCGACAGGGGAAATGAAAGGATTTCAAATTTGTATCAGCCATGGCACCCTGCTGTCTGGAAACTGATATATCTTACCAAAAAAGGAGCTGATATGGCTGATATTCCGGTAAGTGTATGCGGTGAAATGGCTTCGATTCCACTGATGGCAGCCTGTTTTTTAGGCCTTGGTATTAATGATCTGAGTATGAATGCTGCATCACTTCCAAAGGTGAAAGAATTTTTACACTCCCATACTAAAAGAGAGATGGAAGGATGGGTGAAAGCTGTTTTAGACTCAAATAGCGGCGAAGAAGCATTACATATACTTGAGAAAAAAATCTCATCAGATTCATTGATAAAACTGATAAAGTGAGTACCGGTAACAGTATGAATCTGTAATAAAAGTGAAATTTAAGTTTTATTCAGTGTATTGCTACACCTGTTATGCAGGAAACGGTTCCATTAATTTTTTATTTAATTTAAAATATCTTTTTATATTAATTATTTAAATTTAATTCCTTAAACAAACTTAAATATTTTACTTTATTTGTTTATTTTCAATAAAAATGTAAATATCTTTCTTATTAATTCAGAACTAAATTTTTTATTGATATGCTCCAGAAAAGTTTTACACCCAAAAGAACGGTATGTAAAGTAAAATTTTCGCTTCCATTAAACTGGGCTGAAAAAGAAGTTATATTAGCTGGTGACTTTAACGATTGGGATACCAAAGAGTTAAAGCTGGAAAAGAAAAAAGACAAGTGGGAAACAGTTGTACGATTAAAACCTGAAAATAGATATAAGTTTAAATATCTTATAGATGGTAAAGAGTGGGTCAACGATGATTCAGCAGATGATTACGTAACCAATAAATATGGCACGGAGGATTCTGTTATTGAAATAGGCAAATAATGAAATCAATTGTTTAATCCGGATAAGTTTAAAGAAAAAATGGGTACTCAATGGCTGGGTGCCCATTTTGTATATTTAGAAAATACAGATTCAACAAATTCGTATCTGAAAAAAATCAGTACCGATGATTTTATTCACGGGACTGTGGTTCTTGCTGACAATCAAAGCTCAGGAAGGGGACGTTATAATAAAACATGGGAATCTGAGAAGGGCAAAAATCTTACATTTACGGTTGGGTTTAAACCCGCGAATGGTGAACGCCTGTCTCTTTTAACGCTTGCTTCAGCACTTGCTGTTAAGGTGGCTTTACAGCCCTTAATTAACACCAGATCAGTTATCAAATGGCCGAATGATATCCTTGTAAATGGGAAAAAAATTGCAGGGTTATTAACTGAATGTATTTTTAATGGGCCGGCTCCTGAAAAGGTATTAATCGGAATTGGGATAAATGTGAATCAAACAAAGTTTTCCCGAAATCTGAATCATTCAGCTATCTCTGTCAAAACTTTGAATTTGAAAGAGTCGCTGCCATCCCGTGAAGAACTATTTGCCAATATTTTAAAACACATAGAGTTAATTTATACAAGATGGCTTAAACAGGATCAGCATTTGCATTTGGAAATCAACCGGGAGCTTTATGGGTATGGTAAATGGGTTCAGATTGAAGTTGACGGTAAAATAAGAGAAGAAGAATATAAATTCTGTGGAATAAATGAAAAAGGATATCTTGTTGTATTAAACAGTGATTTGGACATAAAAACATTTTCATATGAACAAGTCAGAATCCACAAAATTCTCGAAAGAGTTTGAAAAGCGTTTCCAATCCTCTTTCCCTTTAAAAACCGATAAGCACTTTCTTTTGGGAGTTAGCGGGGGCTCAGATTCAATGGTTTTGCTTTATCTTTTCAAAAAATTGGATATCAAGGCAACAATCGTTCACTGCAACTATCAAATGAGAGGCGATTCATCCGAAAAAGATCAGCAGCTTGTTGAAGAAATTTGCTCCATGTGGAATTTCGATTGTATTTCAATGAAATTTGATCCCCCTGAATCAGGAGGAATTAATTTTCAGAATTGGGCAAGAGATAAACGCTATCAGGCATTCAGGGATTTGAAAAAAGAGGAACAAGCCGATGCTATTGTCCTTGCCCATCATATGGATGATCAGCTTGAAACTATTTTGCAAAAAATTCTGAGGGGAGCCGGACTGGATTCATGGAAAGGAATGAGAGTTTGGGATGGTGAACTGCTCAGGCCTCTTTTACAATTTTCTAAAAATGAAATACTTGAGTATGCTGCAAATCAAAATATACCCTACAGACTCGATTCGAGTAATAGCGAATCAACCTATTCAAGAAATTTTTTAAGGAATTCCTGGTTTCCAATTATGTATGAATTATTTCCCGGCTGGAAAAAAAATATTTTAAAAATCCCCGACAGAGCTGCAGAATTTGATAAAATGTCCCTGTTTATCCTGGAGCAATGTCTTAGGGAAGATCATATCATTGACAGGGAACAATATCTGCAATTGCCTGTCGAAATTCAGCCGGTAATCATTCATAAATTCATCAAAAAAAATCTGCCTGGAAATCAAGTGACAACAGGAGCACTATCGGATGTTCCGCAACTGAATGAGCTTCAATCAGGTAAATCCATTCAATTGGGAAAGGAAATTCATATCCGTCGTGACAGAGAAACCTTTATCCTGCAAACCGGGAAAATGGATCCGCATGAAAAGAATAAAGAGTTTATTCTTGAATTTGAAAAATTGGAAAACGAAGAACAGCAGATAGACAATTTGAAAATAGTTGCAGATAAATGGGATGGAAATATTCAGAATTTTGCATTACAAATTGATGTTGATTCGGTGCAGTGGCCATTAAAAATCAGATACTGGAAAGATGGTGATCGTATTCAGCCGCTTGGGATGGAAAGAAATCATCAGCTTGTTTCAGATCTTCTGACCAATAAAAAGATTAAATCTTCTCAAAAATACAGGGCAAGAATTCTTGAATCTTTTGATGGTAAAGTCAGTGCCGTTATATTTCCGCACCTTGTAGAAAATCATGCTGGTGTAATTGCCGATTGGGCGAAGTGTAAAAAAGAAACAAAGCAAGTATTAACATTACAAAATAGTGGAGTGGATGGACCTGTATAAACCGGATTATGTAACAATCAATGGAGAAACATTTCGAATTTATCTGACAAATGATGAAATAGAGCAGCGAATCAAACAATTAGGTAATCAGATTAGTAATGAATACAGGGGTAAAAAGCCAATCTTTATAGGTGTGTTAAACGGGGCATATATATTTTTGGCTGATTTAATGCGATATGTTACAATCCCGTGTGAGGTGGATTTTTTGAAGCTAAGCAGTTACGGAGATGAGAAAGTATCAAGCGGACAGGTTCATGATTTGAAAGAGATTGATGCAGATATAGAAAACAGACACGTTATACTGGTTGAAGATATTGTAGATACGGGTCTCTCTATGAGATATCTTGTAGATAAACTAAAAAAAAATAAACCATCTTCTCTTTCAGTTGTTACACTTTTACACAAGCAGGAAACAACGAAATATGAAGTTCAGATTGATTACACAGGTTTTAAAATTCCCAACCTGTTTGTTTTGGGCTATGGCCTTGATTATGCCCAGGAGGGCAGAAATCTTGCTCAAATTTACATTTTGGAAAAACGCCCTGAATAATTTCAATTTAATTGTTCTTGCATAAAGCAGAGAAAGCTTGCTATATTTCGATTCTTATATTTTCAGAAAAAGTTACCCGGAGAGGTGGCTGAGTGGCTGAAAGCGCTCCCCTGCTAAGGGAGTATCCGCCGAAACGCGGATCGAGGGTTCGAATCCCTCCCTCTCCGCAACCTGCTCATACAAAACCATCCGGAAA
>JBHJOO010000421.1:0-3071 GCA_050329675.1 Balneolaceae bacterium | reverse complement strand
CATCATCTGCATATTACTAATCCTTGTTTTAACCACAGAATTACACGGATTACGCCGAGTTACACAAAGTTTTTTATCGCCTGATTATTAAATTTTTGCGGAACTTGAGCTAAGCCCGGGCGATTGTAAGGATGATAGATTTTTTACCTGTGTTTGCGAAGATTGTTTTTGAAAGTTCAAATGTTGTTGTCCCAGTTGTAAATACATCATCCACAATTACCGGAGCAGTCAACCTTAATTCTTCGGGACGGGGGATTGCAAATGCATTCTGCAAATTACTCACTCTTCTTTCAGTTGTCAGTCCGGTTTGTGTTTTTGTCTTTTTTACCCGGATTACGGAACTGTTATCAACTATCGGCCAGCCTGTTATACCTTCAATTCCATCAGCAATTGCGCGAGATTGATTAAAACCGCGGTATCTTTCTTTCGAAGGATGAAGTGGTATTGGAATCAATAGAGGCGGGTCATCAATGAATAATTGAATTTGATTCAGTTTTGCACCAATTAATCTGCCAAGCTGTTTCCCTGCTCCTATTTGACGGTTATATTTTAGCTGGTGAAGAATTTCCTGCAAATATCCGCCTTTATCAAATTTCCACATGGAGTAAACCAGCGATACATGATCCGGCAAAATGAAATGATCCTGATCAAGCGGTTGTTCAAATCTTGAATCACAGCAATAATCGCAAATGAATAAATCCTGGTTATGCAGGCCTTCCCCGCAGCATATGCAACAGTGCGGGTAAACAAAATCGTATATTGCTTTCATAAAATCAAACATAGTATCTTATACATAGTTTCGTTTACTATTATTAAATACATGTATGATCAATTTTTGGAAAATTCTTACAAGCGGAAATGAAAAAATGATAAATATTTAAATGATTCAGTTAACATCTAAAATGCCGCTTTTCATATGAGAGAGATTTATTTAGATTAAATTTATTGAATCAGTTCACTGAAATCATTCAATTTAACAGTTAGAAAATGCCGTCACTCGGAAAAGACCTTGCTGAAATCAGAAAACATCTAAAATATACTATTGATGACCTGCATCAGTTTACCAAAATTCCTGTTGAAACCATAAAAGCAATTGAGAGTGGCGATATATTCAGGCAGTCACTTGAAATCAATACATATGTAAGAAGCTTTGTAAGAACCTATGCAAAGGCATTAAAAATAAAAGATGAAATAATTGTCAAAGCACTTGATCAGCAGGAAATTGGAAATTATAATCATTTATTGCTACAGTCTTATCCGGAAATTTCAGGCCCAAAAGATTCGGATAAAAAAATTACTGATTCAGATAAAAAGGATGATAATAGCAGGGATGAAGAGATTGATAACTCTATAAAGAGTACTATATCTTCAGATGAGTCAGGCCAGGTTGAATCGACATTCAAACCCGCTCCCGCTCCCTATGTCAGAAATGTAAACTGGGCTGATCTGGGAAGAAAAATCAGTACTCATCAACAACCCAAATCACTTTGGCTTATTGGTATTGGCATCATTGCGTTAATTACTATTGTAACAGCATATTTTCTGTTTGGCAGTTCTCCCTTTTACGGTGATGAAGATCAAACTGCAAATATCACAAACGGCCGGTTAACTGAACCTGATTTTCAACCGGGAGGCGGGCCGGCTTTGGATTTTTCTCAATCAGCACCTGAAACAGATGCTGAAACGGTTCTTGCCGATACACTTTATCTCGTTGTATATGCTGCAACAGACAATCTTGATCCGGTACGCGTTTGGAGTGATTTGAAACCAAGAATAGATCCCTACTGGATTGATCGCGGTGTGGCTATGAGATTTGAATTTCAGGATTCCATAAGGGTTCGCGGGCGCTACAGTCAAATGCTGCTGTTTTTGAATGGGCATCTTATCGAAAATTTCAGGCAGGAACATTTCAATCCTGAAGAGAATATGGTGGAACTCACCCGCTCATTTTTTGCATCAGATCCAAAATGGCTGAATACCGTATCCATTGAAATACCTGACGAAGAATTAACCCTGCCTGATTCAATCATTGACCGGCCATCATTCTAAATAATATATGTTTCAGTATGGATAAGAAAGAAGCGGTTAAACGGATTCAGGAACTGCGTGATTTAATCGATCGTGCCAATAAAGCCTACTACGAAGATGCAAGTCCGTTTATATCTGATAAAGAGTTTGATGAAGCATTAAAAGAACTTGAACACCTTGAGCAAAAGTTTGATTTAAGCACTCCTGATTCACCCACAAATCGTGTCGGCGGTTCACCCAGTGAATCTTTTCCCACTGTTGAACATCCCGTTCCTCTTTTGAGCCTTTCCAATACATATAATTTTGATGAGCTTAGGGATTTCGACAAACGTGTTAAAAATATACTGGGCCATGGCGATTTTACTTATATCGCTGAACTGAAATTTGACGGCGCTTCATTGCGGCTTCGGTATGAACATGCAAAACTCGTATTGGGCGCAACCAGGGGCGATGGGCAACGGGGTGATGACATAACAGCCAATATCAAAACGATAAGAGATATACCATTGGAACTGGCCGATTCCCCTCCCGATGTGGTTGAAGTGCGAGGTGAAGCATACATGGAAAAAGAGGCTTTTGTTCGTCTTAATCAGTACAGGGAGGAGCAAGGTTTACCAACGTTTGCCAATCCCAGGAATTCCACTGCAGGTTCTTTGAAAATGCAGGATGCAAGAGAGGTTGCCCGGCGCCCAATACGATTTTTCGCGTTTGATCTGTTGCTCAACGAAACGGACCTTCTTCGCACTCAGGAAAATAAACTGGAACTTCTGCGAGAGTATAGGCTGCCCGTTTGCGAATATTACAAAGTCTGCCAGAATATTGATGAATTAATTAACGTCATATCCAGCTGGGAAAAAATCAGGCACAATCACCCTTATGAGACAGATGGAGTGGTTATAAAAATTAATGAAGAAAGATTCAGAAGTGAACTTGGTAACACGGCAAAATCACCCCGCTGGGCTATTGCGTATAAATTTGAGGCTGAACAGGCAATTACAATACTTGAATCTATCACCCTGCAGGTTGGGCGATTAGGTGCCATT
>JBHJOO010000570.1:0-3541 GCA_050329675.1 Balneolaceae bacterium | reverse complement strand
ACTCTTTGTAATTAACTTTAATTATGAAAAGTCATAGAAAATATTATCTTTACATTTAACTTTTAACAACTAACTGCATACCTATGAATAAAAAGATACTTTGCCTTTTCTTTTTTGTATTAATCGGTTTTACTTATCAATCCGCACTTTATGCACAAGGCGTTACGACTGCATCAATAAAAGGATCTGTTGTTTCTGAAACCGACGAAATCCTTCCGGGCACCAATGTGGTCGCAATACATATTCCTTCAGGTAGCAGATATGGTACTTCAACCAGAAGTAACGGCCGCTATACACTGCCTAACCTGAGGATTGGGGGCCCCTATGAGATAACTGCAACTTTTATAGGATTTGAAAGTGTAACTATTACGGATGTATTTCTCGCGCTGGGAGAATCAGTTGATTTAGACTTTGTCCTTCGCGAAGACGTTACCGAGTTTACCGAAATTGTTGTTACCACAGGTTCGGAGAGAATAAACAGGGGGCGTACGGGAGCTGCTACAAATATTGGTTCAAGAAAAATTCAGGAGATGCCGACTATTACCCGCTCTGCAGCTGATATATATCGTTTAAATCCTGCCTCTGATGGTAATTCTTTTGGCGGAAGAAACGATCAGTTTAATAATTTTTCACTGGATGGCTCAATTTTTAACAATCCGTTCGGCCTTGATGCGGCAACCGCGGGCGGCCAGGCAAATGCACAGCCCATTTCACTTGATGCGATTGATCAGATTCAGGTGTCACTCGCTCCCTACGATGTAACACAAGCAGGATTTACAGGTGCATCTATCAATGCCGTTACAAAAAGTGGTACGAATACTTTTACAGGATCCGTATTTGGTTTTTTCCGTAATCAGAATTTAACAGGGTCCAAAGTATCTGGCCAGAACATTTTTGTACCCGATCTTACACAAACACAGACTGGAATAAGCCTGGGCGGACCTATCATTAAGAATAAATTATTCTTTTTTGCCAATTTTGAGCTGGAGAGGCGCGATGACCTTGGAACCAATTTTTTAGCAAGTGCCCCCGGCAGAACAGGTGAGAACGTTTCAAGAGTAAGGCTGGCAGATCTTGAAGCTGTCAGTGATGTTTTGTTTAACCGATTTGGCTACGAAACGGGATCATTTGAAGGTTTTTCACATGATACAAATAACAGCAAAGGCATTTTTAAGCTTGACTGGAATATGAATAACAATCATTCTTTGGCCGCTACTTATAATTTTCTGGATGCTTATCGACAGCTTCCGGCGAACCCTGACGCCATTGGCCGGCGGGGGCCAGATGCCACAACCCTTCAATTTTTTAATTCCGGTTACAGAATCAATAATGTAATACATTCCGGAATTGTGGAACTGCGTTCCATTTTCGGAAACAGGTATTCCAATAAGATTCAGCTTGGATACACCAATTTTTCCGATAGCCGTGACCCCTTCAGTGAGCCATTTCCGGTGATTAATATCAATGAAAATGGCGTTCGATATATTGTGGCAGGCCACGAACCCTTTTCTATCAATAATCGTCTGGGTCAGGAGGTTTGGCAGATAACAAACGATTTCAACATATTTGCCAACAACCACACAATTACAGTGGGAGCATCATTTGAAATGTTCAAATTTGATAACTCATTCAATCTGGGTGTTTTCGATTCCTTCGATAATATAGGCGGAACATTCGGCCCTGGTTTTAACAGTACCCAGGATTTCCTCGATTTTGTAAATTCCGGACAATTTGATCCGATTGTCGCTTTTGCCCGAAATGCGGCAGAAACCAATAATGCCAATAACAGCTGGGCACTTGCTGAAACCAATGTTGGTCAATTTGCATTCTATGCACAGGATGAATGGACTGTGAGCGACAGGCTGGTACTCACTTATGGACTCCGTGTTGATTTACCTCTTTATTTTAATACCCCTACAAAAGTAAGGGAAAATATTGAGCGTAAAGGCGGGCTTATATCAGAGGGTGGTACTTTTGACCCGGACTTAATCTTTTTCAATGAAAAAGGTGAACCTGTACAGTTTGATCCAACCCGTCTGCCAGACCAGGATCCACTCTTTTCTCCAAGGGTAGGTTTTAATTTTGATGCACTCGGAGATCAGTCTCTACAAATTCGCGGAGGATCCGGCCTGTTTTCCGGACGTTTCCCTTTTGTGTGGATTGGCAACCAGGTAGCTAATACCGACTTCTTCTTCTTTAATGTTACCGACCCCGATTTTAAATTCCCGCAGGTTTGGAGATCAAATATCGGTGCTGATAAATCATTTGGGAACGGTTGGGTGGTTTCAAGCGATGTTATCTATACAAATGACATAAACGCGATGCTTGTCCGGAACTTTGGGCTTCGTCCGCCCACTGGAACCCTGCAGGGTGTAGATAATCGTGCTGTTTTCACGGATGCCGATAAAGCCTTAAATCCATTTGGCGGGCCCGGCCAAAATGCATTTGTGTTTACAAATACCAGCAGAGGTTACAGTTTGAATTTTAGCACTGAGATAGAAAAAACATGGAATAATAACTTTTTTGCATCCATTGGCTATAATTTTTTACAATCACGCGATGTTAATTCGAATACAAGGGAAATTTCAAGTGATATTTTTGAAGGTAACCCGATACTTGGTAATCCGAATACTCCTTCTGTAGCTTCTTCGATATTTGGAAACAGGCACCGTGTTGTTGGTTCCGCCAATAAGGCGTTCATATATGGAGAAAATGACCGCTGGAGAACAGCTTTCTCTCTGTTTTTTGAATATGCACAAGGAGGAAGATTTAGTTATACGTACTCAGGTGACGCAAACCTGGATGGCTCACCACTGAACGATTTAATTTATATACCAACCACATCTGAACTTCAGACATACACTTTCACCGGAGCCAATCCCGAACAGCAGCGTGCAGCTTTCGATCAATTCATTGAACAGGATGATTACCTGAGCAGCAGGCGCGGGCAATTTGCCGAACGGAATAGTATCTTAAGCCCATGGTTTAACCGATGGGATCTTCGGATTATGCAAGATTTCAGATTTAATAATTCGAACCGGATTCAGGTCTCAATGGATATACTTAACGTTGGTAATTTAATCAGTTCCAGCTGGGGAGTTCGTGAATTGCCATTAAATACTCAGCCTGTTGGCATTACCGTTGATTCTGAAACACTCGAGCCAGTTTTCAATTTTGATACAAGCCAGACATCCACTTTTGTTGACGATTTCAGCCTGCGTTCAAGATGGCAGCTTCAATTTGGATTGAGATATATGTTTTAACAGCCTTGATTTTTCTTCCGCATCTTGATCGTTATGGGTATGTTTAATGCCGGGAGAGAGAATGTTCGATAAAGAAGAATTTCATCTTGATCAAAAGTAATTTGAGACTGTAAATGAACCTTTTGTAGAATTTTCCCTGGTTCACTTCGTTATTTTTATTCTTAAAAATCCATTAAAAAAACCGTTATCTTTATTTTTTTAAAGATAATTCGATAAAATGAGTACAAAAGGCCGCGTACTGGTTGCAATGAGTGGTGGTGTGGATTCATCCGTTGCAG